>NZ_JBHNWH010000019.1:0-2500 GCF_046720935.1 Winogradskyella sp. A3E31 | reverse complement strand
TAGCGAAAGCGAGTCTGAATAGGGCGCTTTAGTTAGTAGTGGTAGACGCGAAACCGTGTGATCTACCCATGGGCAGGGTGAAGCTGTGGTAACACACAGTGGAGGCCCGAACCGGTTGACGTTGAAAAGTCTTCGGATGACCTGTGGGTAGGGGTGAAAGGCCAATCAAACTCGGAAATAGCTCGTACTCCCCGAAATGCATTTAGGTGCAGCGTTGATTTAGTTTTATAGAGGTAGAGCTACTGATTGGATGCGGGGGCTTCACCGCCTACCAATTCCTGACAAACTCCGAATGCTATAAAATGATGATCAGCAGTGAGGGCATGGGTGCTAAGGTCCATGTCCGAGAGGGAAAGAACCCAGACCATCAGCTAAGGTCCCCAAATGTATGTTAAGTTGAATAAACGAGGTTGGATTGCACAGACAGCTAGGATGTTGGCTTGGAAGCAGCCATTCATTTAAAGAGTGCGTAACAGCTCACTAGTCGAGCGATCCGGCATGGATAATAATCGGGCATAAACATACTACCGAAGCTATGGACTTGAAAAAGTGGTAGGGGAGCATTGTAGTGTCGTCGAAGGTTGACTGCGAGGTCTACTGGAGAAGCTACAAAAGAAAATGTAGGCATAAGTAACGATAATGCGGGCGAGAAACCCGCACACCGAAAGACTAAGGTTTCCTCAGCTATGCTAATCAGCTGAGGGTTAGTCGGGACCTAACGCGAACCCGAAAGGGGTAGTGGATGGTAAACGGGTTAATATTCCCGTACCCGCTCACGCTAAAAGTGACGGAGGCGTATATTTGGTGCGTGCTGACGGAATAGCACGTTGAAGCCAGTGGTAACACGGCGATAGTACACTAAGGCTACGGCTGCGGTGATAATCCAGAGAAGCGACTTCCAAGAAAAGCGAGTGAAGCGGCCCGTACCCTAAACCGACACAGGTAGTTGGGATGAGAATTCTAAGGTGCTCGAGAGATTCATGGCTAAGGAACTAGGCAAAATCGACGCGTAACTTCGGGAGAAGCGTCGCCCACAGCAATGTGGGCCGCAGTGAAAAGGTCCAGGCGACTGTTTATCAAAAACACAGGGCTCTGCTAAATCGAAAGATGACGTATAGGGCCTGACACCTGCCCGGTGCTGGAAGGTTAAGTGGAGATGTTAGCTTCGGCGAAGCATTCAAATGAAGCCCCAGTAAACGGCGGCCGTAACTATAACGGTCCTAAGGTAGCGAAATTCCTTGTCGGGTAAGTTCCGACCTGCACGAATGGTGTAACGATCTGGACACTGTCTCAGCCATGAGCTCGGTGAAATTGTAGTATCGGTGAAGATGCCGATTACCCGCAGTGGGACGAAAAGACCCCGTGAACCTTTACTATAGCTTAGTATTGGCTTTGGACAAGTAATGTGTAGGATAGGTGGGAGACTTCGACCGTGCGTCGCCAGGCGTGCGTGAGTCATTGTTGAAATACCACCCTTTGCTTGTCTAGAGTCTAACCCCGCACAACGGGGGACAGTGCTTGGTGGGTAGTTTGACTGGGGTGGTCGCCTCCAAAAGAGTAACGGAGGCTTCTAAAGGTTCCCTCAGCACGCTTGGTAACCGTGCGTAGAGTGCAATGGCATAAGGGAGCTTGACTGAGAGACATACAGGTCGATCAGGTACGAAAGTAGAGCATAGTGATCCGGTGGTTCCGTATGGAAGGGCCATCGCTCAAAGGATAAAAGGTACTCCGGGGATAACAGGCTGATCTCCCCCAAGAGCTCACATCGACGGGGGGGTTTGGCACCTCGATGTCGGCTCGTCACATCCTGGGGCTGGAGAAGGTCCCAAGGGTTGGGCTGTTCGCCCATTAAAGTGGCACGCGAGCTGGGTTCAGAACGTCGTGAGACAGTTCGGTCTCTATCTACTGTGGGCGTTAGAAATTTGAGTGGATCTGACTCTAGTACGAGAGGACCGAGTTGGACGAACCTCTGGTGTACCGGTTGTTCCGCCAGGAGCATTGCCGGGTAGCTACGTTCGGAAGGGATAAGCGCTGAAAGCATATAAGCGCGAAACCCACCACAAGATGAGATTTCTTTAAAGGGTCGTGGAAGATGACCACGTTGATAGGCTACAGGTGTAAAGGCAGTAATGTCATAGCCGAGTAGTACTAATAACCCATAGGCTTATTGTACGCCTGTTTTTTTATAAGTTACAACACAATCAAAATCATGTTATCATTTTCAATATGTTAAGATATTACTCACGCCAAGGCGTGAGAGTTGACAGGCAACAGTCACAGCAAACAGTAAGACTTACTGGATACTGCACACTGAAAACTGCCAATTTAAACCTTAAGGTGGTTATAGCGACGGGGCTCACCTCTTACCTTTCCGAACAGAGAAGTTAAGCCCGTTAGCGCCGATGGTACTGCTTACTGTGGAAGAGTAGGTCGCCGCCTTTTTTGTACTGATGATACTATCAGTATTGTAAAGACCCAATCAAACGATTGGGTCTTTTTT
>NZ_JBHNWH010000018.1:0-5906 GCF_046720935.1 Winogradskyella sp. A3E31 | reverse complement strand
ATGTATAACCGCAATTACGGCGGATTCGACTACGTCCGAATCCACTCGGAATTGCTACCGTCGGTCTCTGCCGAAAGATTGTTTAACTTTAAGCCGCAACTGACGGTTATACGAGACCGTTGTAGCACATTAAACCAAAATCGCGTGAAAAGAATGAATACCTACATAATCTTCGGAGTTTTAGCATTAATCGGAATATTCGCTTTGATTAATTGGAATTCTAAACGGAATTCAAACGCACACGGAATTGCGGAAAATAAGACTGAATTGCGGAATCGTGAAATCCAACAAGAAAAACGAGATTTAAAACTCATTATCACCTACGACTACGGAGAAAAAACAGAAATTATAACTGAAAAAGCAACAGCAGAAATAATAAAAAGTACGATGAAATCAATCAATTGGAATGAATTTCACATTGTGCAATTGGAAGACAAAAATGCGGATGGATATAAAGCTTTGGATGTTGGTGGAAGTTTAGGAGATGATGGATTAGCTTCTGGACTTGTGACAGACGATGACCATATTCTATTGGTAAAACCATTGGAAACGGTTGACCAAATGACTGAAATACTTCTTGACTTTTTGAAAGGAGAAGAAATTTGGCGGAATAAATATGAATATAAATAACGTGCTACAACAACGTGTAAGCGCAATAACGGCTGAATTTCCTAATCGGAAATTCAACTCGTTTTGCTAAATTAGGTGCGTCAGCGGAAAGTACTCGCGCACTTTCCCGTTACTGACGCTTACACAAAACCGTTGTAGCACATTTGAGAAACGATGAAACCTGAATTAAAATATATCGAATTGAAAAGCGGATTTGGAGATACTGGACCTGCGTGGATCGGAATGGCGGAATTCTCAAAATCTGGTCGAACTGTGTATTTTAATGGAAAAGCTCTTAAAAATTCAAATGCACAAGGAATTGTTGGAAATTTCTACGACATAGAAAACGGAGACGAATATTGGATTTCTGGAATAAAGAAAAATGGAACTGACCGACATTGGGCTGGTGGTGGAAAAATTATGGTTGACAGAAAGGTTGTTGACCTATATTTAAGTCTTGTTGATTTTAATGTTTTGGATAAAAAAAGTTTTGAACTAGTTGATATTTTCCCAACTGATAAGCAAAAGTTTGCGGAATTGGAAAACCAAAAATTAAACTAAAAACATTGTGTCTAAAAAGAATACCAACATCGTTTTAGGCTTAATTCAAATGGTGTTGTCTGTATACTGGATTTATGAAATGATATCTCTTTATTACAAATATCATTATACAGATATTCTTTTTGCTTTTATGTATCCTAAATGGGTTCTAATTTTAAACGTTTTATTGAGTTTAATAAACTTGTATTTCGGAATAAAATTATTGAACGATAAAATACCCATCAAACGAAGTTACTTAACAATGTTGATTTTAATAATCATTGGAGGATTGATAAATATTTTGAGCGTGGCATAAATAAAAACGTGCTACAACAATGTGTATAATTCATTGCTAGTAATAGCCTACTTACGAAAATTCCGCTGGAATTTTCTATCCGTAATTATTTGCTAACTTTAGTGCTTAAACCACGCAACGAAATCATACACTAGACCGTTACCACACATTTGAGAAAAATCGTATTAATATTGACAATAATCAGTTTGTTTTATAATTGTAAAACTGACAAGAGAAACGTGGAACAAAAAAACGCTGAATTTTATTATCCACGAATTAAAAATTTTGAGAATGACTCGATTCTTACAAAAATATATTTGGATTCTATAAAAAATTATGGCGAACTGATTAAAATTGCGGATAGAATTGCTTGTAATGGAAAAACACCTGTTTTGAAGTTTAACTATAACAAAACTGACTTTAATTTTTTACTTTTTAAAATGTGTTCAGAATCGAATGTTATAGCAGACTATTCAGGAAAAAACGTAATCTCAATTGAAAATAATACTGTAATTATAAATGACCAAATAGAGAAACCTATAGACAGTTTAAAATCAATTTTACGAAATCACATACTAAATCCAGAAAAGCAAGATGACTATTCTCAAAATATTGAAAAAGCATTAATTTTTTATTATCAGGATAGTACGTTTGGAAAAGAAGAAATTAAGAAACAATTCATAAAAATAGCGACTGAATTTAACGAGCTAAATCAAAAAAATGGAGATAGTCTTCCGTTGAAAATCAAGTTAAGTGATTATGCATACATCCGAATTGATATGCCAATACCTCCACCACCGATTGAAAAATAAAAAACGTGTGGTAACAATGTATAACCGCAATTACGGCGGATTCGACTACGTCCGAATCCACTCGGAATTGCTAACGTCAGTGCTAAACCGAAAATTAACGCATATTAACCCGTAACTGACGGTTATACGAGACCGTTGTAACCAATATTGAAAAACGCCTATGGGAACTTGGGGAACAGGAATTTCTTCAAATGACGTTTACGAAGACATCAACTATGAATTCTTTGAGTTGTACAATCAAGGAATGGAAGTTTCTGCCATAACCGAAAAGTTAAACAAAGAAAATAAAGAACTGATTGACTCTCACGAAGACCAAAATAATTTTTGGATTACCATAGCTAAATCTCAATGGGAATGTAAAGCTCTTGACCCAAAAATCTACAATCGAATTAAAGACATTGTGGAATCTGAAAAGGACATTGAATTGTGGAAAGAGCTTGAAGCCTCAAAATCGGATTTGACAAAGCGTAGAAAAGTATTAGAAAACTTTCTGGAAAAAATATCAACCGAAAAGAAAACTGCACGAAAGAGAAAGGTTAAGAAGAAAAGAGATGCGATTTTCCAAAAAGGAGATTGTTTAATATTCAAATTAAGTGACGGAGACTTCTGTGGAGCATTCGTACTTGAATCAGAAAAAGAATCGGAATTCGGACTTAATTTGGTCGCAGTAACTGACATAAAAAAATCTGACAAACCGACTGAACAAGATTTTGAAAACGCAAAAATTCTATTCGGACTTGAGCAACAAATAAATAAAGAATTCAAACCAAAAGAAAAAATAAGCTGGTATTACGCTCAACATTACAAAAAAGCGGAAATTGAAATCGAGAAAATCGGACAATTAGAAGTTGACAAGAATTATTATTCTTCAAGACATTATCAAAATTTTTCGAATTGGGATAACCTAAAATTATTTCAAGACAGTTATTACTCTGACTTGGGAAAAAATAAGTGCGACGTAAATGTTCCACTAAAAAGTTTAAGAAAAAATACTGGTTACAACAATGGCTATAATTCATTGTGGCAACGAGTTAAAACAAAGTTTAATTTATAAATTAAAGGTCTGGATTTCGGCGGAATAATCCTGCGGATGATTCCACAACGAAATCATAGCCCAACCGTTGCCAACAATTTGAGAAAAATCAGAAACATATCGACAATTTTTTTATTTCTATTATCAATTCAGGCTTTTTCACAAAAATTTGAAATGAAAATTGACTCTATTCTGAATCTGGAAATTGCTGACTTAAAGACAAGCGGAATAAAAGAAATTGGATACACAAAACTGACTTGCATAAATTATGGAATTTCCTCAACTGCATATTTGCTTTGGAAAAAAGACAATTCAACATTTATTCAAAAATTTAAAAACTCTGAATACGATAATAAATCATTAGAAAAATTCAAACCAATTAAAATAACTGATTCAACATTTTTTGAGTTTTATAATCAAAACAAGGAGAAATTGAATATTGAGAATATTGAACATTTTGAATATAAACCAGACTCGATTGTCGGAAATAAAACTTACTCAAGCAGAATAACGACTTCTCATTCTTGCTTCAGACATTTTGTAATAAAATCAGACAAAGAAAATTTACATAAGCAATTTGATTATTTTGATTTAAAAGAGTTTGACCAAAAAAAAACATATGCTTCAAAACGCAAATACACAAAAGAGGAAATTAAGAAATGGGAAGAAAGAGGCTGGGAAGGAATGGAATATGAAATAATTCACGAAAATTATCCTAAACGAAATTTAAACTTTGAGATAAATAAAGAATTAAAGATTGTGAAATGGGATAAAATTATGACTGAATTTATTGAAAAACTGGAATCCGAAAACAAATTTGAATTAATAAAAACAGAATAAAAACTGTTGGCAACAACGTGTATAATTCATTGCTAGTACTCGCCTACTTACGAAAATCCTCGCGGATTTTCAGTTTGGTGCGTACTTGCAAAGTTAAGTGCTAAACCACGCAACTACTCATAGCCGAGACCGTTAGCTACCATATGAACAAACACCTGAACACATGAATAAAATTCTTTTCTTATTGATAGCTTTCACAGTCTTAAGTTGTGCAAAGGAAAAAGAAATAAATCAAGAATTCGGTAACATTCCGACTGAATTAATAAGTGCTTTAGAATCCATCAATAAAGGTCAAGTATTTGAAATTAATCCATCTCAACCGAATACGCTAGTTGGAAAAAGTGGAACAATTCTACTTATTCCAGAAAATTCAATTGTTGACCAAAATGGTAATGTTGTTACTAAAAACGTTTTTATAAAAATTAAAGAAAATTTCACTAAATCGGACTTTATCGCTTCTAATTTGCAAACTATGCATAACGATAAAATTCTTGAATCGTTAGGAATGGTTTTTCTATCTGCGAATGATGAAAACGGGAATGAATTAAAAATAGCAACTGGGAAATCTATAAGATTGCAAATCCCTCAAAAAGGAATTAAGGAAAACGCAAAAATATTTTTAGGAATCAGAGAAGAAAATGGATTAATCAATTGGGACAAAATAGAAGAACCATCAAAATCTTTAACACCTTATCCTATAAAATTTATAAGTAAAAATCGGTTTTGGACAGAATGTTCTAACTATTATGGCATTACTACAGATACATTAAAATATACGGATTACAACTATTATGGGAACATAACCGATTTTGAAAACACACTTTTAGCTACAAAAGAATTTTCTGATAGATTTAGCACTACTTGTTGGAAAGATGTTCTAAATATTTATATAAATAATCTTGACAAAAATCTTTGGGAAATTGATGAGTTAACTGTTCAATATTTCATCAAAGATTCAACAGAAAGAGTTAATTATCATTTAAACAATATTCCACCAGGACCAAATGGAGGTCCAAGAACTAAAATGCAAAAAGAAGCTCACGAGTCAATATTAAAAGATGCTAAGGAACACGGACGTTGGAAAATTGAACTTTATAAAAAATTTGCATCTCAAAAGCTTACTAAAATTGATACAAGCCGGATAATTGACACAACAAAACTAAAGGAACTGAATAATGTTCTAATAACCTATGATGCAATGAATTTTGGATGGATTAATGTAGATTTCTTTTACGATGACCCAAAAGCAAGTCCGACCAAATTAGCTGTAAAGACTTCGGCAAAATCAAATTTGACAAGTCTGATTTTTGAAGAAAGAGATGTAATTTTAAGTGGAATAGAAAAATCAACAAATGAATATTGGTTTACGAAAAATGAAGATGGATACAACAAATTACCTAAAGGAGAAAAAGCAACAATCATATCAATTGGATTTGATAATAGAGGACTTACCTTTGGCGAGAAAGTTATAGAAATCGGAGAAAATGAAGAAGAATTTATTGAAGTGAAACCGATAAGCGAAATTGAATTAAAACAAAAACTAAAAAAATACGGTAGCTAACAACGTGTATAATTAATTGCTTTGGTCGTTGCCTATTTGGAAAATTCCTTCGGAATTTTCACGCGTTCGTTTTTGCTTACTAAATTAGTTGCTTAAACACGCAACTAACCATACACAAACACGTTGTGGTGCATATGAAAAAAACAGCATTTCTAATATTAATGACAATGACTTTTAATTCAGTTTCTGGTCAAAATTTAAATGGAAAATGGTTAC
>NZ_JBHNWH010000017.1:0-7349 GCF_046720935.1 Winogradskyella sp. A3E31 | reverse complement strand
GTGCAGATGTTGGTCCTAATACTGTAACTCTTACAGTAACTGACGTGAACGGAAATACAGCAACATGTAATGCCACCGTAACTGTAGAAGATAATATACCTCCAGTACTCACGCCTGGAGCTGACAGAAACGTAAATTTAAATGCTTCTTGCCAAATCATTATACCAAATGTTAGAGGTACAGCCACAGATAATTGTAGTGTAACAATAATCCAAAGTCCTGCCCAAGGTACTAGCGTTGCTGCGACTCATAACAGTCCTGTAACTGTTACAGTAACTGCAACAGACGCTTCAGGAAATACTGATGTAGAAACAGTTATTTTAACACCAAGGGATGTCACACTACCTACAATTTCTTGTCCATCAAATATAACAGTTACTAACGATAATGGCGTATGTGGGGCCAACGTAACTTATGCAGCCCCAACGTTCAATGATAATTGCTCTGGTGCTAGTATTTCACAGACTGCAGGTTTAGCCTCGGGATCTACGTTTCCTGTAGGAACAACAACAAATACATTTGTTGTGACTGATTTTGCTGGTAACACACGCTCATGCTCTTTCACAGTAACAGTTACAGATAACGAAGACCCCGTATTAACCCCAGCACCAAACCAAAACGTAAATTTAAATGCTTCTTGTCAGGTTTTAATACCAGACGTCAGAGGTACAGCGACAGACAATTGCACTAATCCTGTAACAATAACACAAAGTCCTGCTCAAAACTTAGCTATAGCAGCAACACATAATAATCCTATTACTGTTACAGTTACCGCCACAGACGCTTCTGGAAATACAGATGTAGAAACGGTGATCATAACACCTATGGACGTAACACCTCCGTCAATAACATGTCCTGGTAACCAGAGTGTTAATTTTGACGCTGGTTGTGAATTTATTTTAGCAGATTATACAGGTTTGGCTTCAGCTTCTGACAACTGTGATACTAATATTACCATTACACAGTCGCCAGCTATTGGCACGACATTGTCTGGAGCAACAACTGTTACATTAACAGCAACTGATAACGCTGGTTTGAGTAGCTCCTGCACATTTCAAGTTATTCCTAATGATTTAACCCCACCAAATGCTGTATGTCAGGATATAACTGTTTCTTTAGGTGCAACCGGTTCTGTAAACATATTACCAACTGATATTGACAATGGATCTAGTGATACTTGTGGCCCTGTTTTCTTTTCCATATCAGACTCGAACTTTACGTGTGCTGATATTGGACCTAACACAGTGACCTTAACAGTTTCTGATAATTCGGGCAACATGAGCACTTGTACTGCTACTGTAAATGTTGTAGATGATACAGCTCCTACGATGCAGTGTAATGACTTCGTTGTAGTTATTGACCCATTGACTCAAGAGGCTACAATCAATGCAAGTGACATCGACAACGGGTCTAATGATGCCTGTGGTCTTGCAAGTTTAACTGTTTCTCCTAACACTTTTAATACTTCTCAGTTAGGTAATAATACGGTAACACTTACTGCAACAGATGTTAATGGAAACTCAAATACATGCACAGCAGTTGTAACCGTTGAACCTCCTATAAATGAGGATACCATTTTAACTGGGACTATTGTTGATCCTCTTGAGCCAGGTGAAAGCCCATTGCCGCCAAGTGCCCTTATTGAAGCAACAGCTTGCCCAGGTGGTATCACAGCACCAAGAGATATTTCTTTAAACCTACAAGCATCTGATCCAAACACGTATAATCTTCAGGCTTCACAAGTCATTGAATGGCAATATTCACAGGATAACGGAGAAACCTGGACGGTTCTTCCAAGTTCATCTGGTACTTTATCTTATACTTTGTTAGATATAACAGATGATACATTTGTAAGAGTTAGAGTATATGATGCAAATGATCCAACACTTGAGCAATTTAGTTCACAAGTATTTATTAGATTCCTGCCACCAGACGAACCACCTATATTGACTAGTGATCCACGCTTTGATATTTGTTTAGGCGAAAGTGTGCTATTAACTGCCGAGAGTTTCTTCGATCAACCGAATGGACAATTTGGTGAAGGTGGTGAGTTTAATTATGCCCAACCAGATGGTTGGAGAGTCGACTACTTGGATGGATTTTTCCCTGCTTCTGGTGATAATGGAAATGAAACAACTTGGAAAGAGACCAACTCTAATAATAACGCGCTATTTAGCAATATAAATTACGATACAGCTGATAATACAAAATTTGCATTGGCACACGGAGTTGGAAATGTAACACAACTCGAAACTCCAGTATTTAGTACCATTGGAATGACGTCTGCTGAAGCGATTATGACTTTCGATACCAGTTTCTTCTTCTGTAATGGGGGTTATGGAACGATATGGTTATCATTTGACTCAGGAGCTACCTATGCTCCTGCAAACGAATTAACTGCCTATTGGGAATCCGATGATACACCAATCAATTTTACGACTGGTAATGACACAGGAATCCACGTCACTAAGCAAGGGAACTGTAATAGTGCCAATAGCCAAAGAGCTTCAACTGACCCAAGAATGACAGCTGCTTACATAAATCTAGGCCCTTATGTTGGTCTTTCTGGCTTAAGAGTACGGTTTGAATTTTTCGGAAGTACAAGTACTTGTACTAATGTGTCTTTTCCACCAGCACCCGGTAATAATTGTAATCCTGTGAGAACTTTTGATGTTGCAAGTGGCTGGGCCATTGATAATGTTGGTTTTGCCTATGCCGGTGTAGATGATGAACTAGAATGGACCGATGAACAAGGCAATGTTATTGCCATTGGTTCTCAAGCTACTGTACAACCTATCACACCTGGAATAAGAAACTATGGAGTGACCAATTTAGTAAATGGTTGTAGAGCACCAGGTGATGATGGAACAAACGATGATACATTAGTATATACGAGTTTAGCTTATGCTGGTCAAGATTATATCCCAGCAGGTAACCAATGTGGTGAAAATTTTGTACAACTACACGCTTATGACAATACAATTAAATCTAGAGCTAATTTTGACCTAGGAAATTGGGAAACTGGTCTTTATGCTGTGCCTGCTGATGATGCTTCGGATTATGATCCTACTGGAGTTGGTGGTCAATGGACTATTGTTAATAGTGCTACGACGTCTTGTGGAAATTTAGCAACCTTTTCATCAAATACAGATCCAAATGCAACGTTCAATGCTAGTCCAGGTACTTATACTCTTAGGTGGACTTTAGATGATGGCAGTGGGTGCTCGGATGATGTTGTAGTTACAGTTGTAGATTGTCCTACTATTGATTTTGATGGCATCAATGATCATATCGACTTTAGAAATAATTACAATTTTGATAGCACTTATGGCGGTAGCGGAGATTTCTCTATAGAGGTTTGGGTTAAGCCTAACTCTGTAAACGGTACAAAAACTGTCTTTTCAAGAAAAGACGATGATGATAATACAACTGGTTATGCTTTAACTGTTGTTGACGGTCAAGTACGATTTAACTGGTATAAATCTGCAGGATCTGGCAGTATTACTAGTGGAGGACTTAGCATTGGTACAGATAGGTGGTATCATTTAGCCATAACCTTTGATGGTTCACAATATGTCATGTATGTCGATGGTATATTAATCAATACTCAAAATGGAGCTGCACCAGATGCAACACCAAACAACATTAAAGCAATGTTGGGCGCTACTGATCAAGCGCCACCGAATGAAGCAACAAAATACTTCCATGGATGGATGGACGAGTTGAGAATATGGACACGTGTATTAGACGTTCAGCACATAAGACAAATGATGAACCAAGAAATCAATGCCTCTGGTGCTGATGTCATGGGTGCTGTTATACCTACTAAAATCTATGGACCAGATATTAACAATGATGGTGTCGAAGATGATCCATTACTTTGGTCAGAATTAGAAGGGTATTATAGAATGAATGTGGCCTGTGGAGACTTTTCACCATACAAAGGGGTTGCTGGTCGATTGAGAAATATTCAGACAAGTCAGCAAGAAACAGCACCTCTTCCATATACATCACGTGCTAATTCCTCTTGGGATACGGATAACACATGGACACATCACACGGTATGGGATGTACCAAACAGTGATGGTATCGATGGAACACCTATTGATTGGAATATTGTGAGAACAACACATAATATTACTACAAATACAAGAAACCTAACTGTTTTAGGTTTGCTAGTGGATCAAAATAAACTAACCGTTACAGACTTAGGCGATGCTGACCAAGACGAAAACAACAATGGAGTTGGAATTTGGGTAACAGATTATCTAAAGTTAAATGGTGAGATAGACTTGGTCGGAGAGTCGCAACTGGTACAGAAACGTATTTCTACCAGACAGTTTAATGAAAGTATTTTGGATGTCACAAGTGCTGGTAATTTAGAGCGTGACCAACAAGGAACAACCAACTTATTCAACTATAATTATTTCAGTTCTCCAGTTGGAGCAATCAATACAACTGCTAATAACGTTCCTGAGAATTTAGTGAACTTGTTGTTGGATGGATCTAATACAAATCTTAATCCACACCCTGTTATTCAATGGACTAATAGTTATAATGCTACACCTGGAACTACACCTATTACGTTAAGTAATCGATGGATTTTCCAATATGAAAATTATCCGTGGGACACCTATGCTGCATGGAACTATAAAGGTAACACTGGTACGTTAGATCCAGGGTTTGGGTTTACAATGAAAGGTAGTGGTCAAGGTAATGCCAATGAAGGAGGAGAAATTACCGGTGGATCACAAGGTAACGGCCTACAAAATTATGTCTTTAAAGGAAAGCCGAATAATGAGGATATCCTTATACCTATAACTTCTGGGTATCAAGCCTTAATAGGAAACCCTTATCCTTCGGCAATTGACGCCAATGAATTTATTGACGATAATGTCCCTGGAGGAAATCCTGGATCTGGTGCAAGCACAGAAGGTACATTGTATTTCTGGGAACACTATTTATCGAATCAGACACACATCCTTGAAGAATATGAGGGTGGTTATGCCGTTTTAAATAAAACTGGTGGTGTTGCTGTTTATTTACCAGCTTTAATAAGTGGTGCAGGTACAGCATCAAAAACACCAGAGCGTTACGTACCTGTAGGCCAAGGCTTCTTTGTAGGTAACGTACAAGCCTCTAGTGGAAATGTGAAATTCGAAAATGATCAACGTGTATTTGTTCGAGAAAATGTATCTGGCACAAACAGTGGGTCTGTATTCTTTAGAAATAATCAAAAGGACAAGGACACAAGAGCTTCTACAAATAATAATACTCAAGGTCGAACTATTAGTAGTGTCGATGGTGAGGAGGATGCTGTTATTTCTAGAATTCGATTGAATTTCACATCGCATGTTGATGGTAAGATTAGACCATTGCTTCTAGGTTTTACTTCAGATAATTCTGCAACCGATGGATTCGATTATGGATACGATGCAAGTAATACCTACTTCCAAAACAACGATGCTTTCTTTATCATTGAAGATGGAGTATATGTCATCCAAGGTGTGGGAGAATTTAATGAAGATAAAATGTACCCGTTAGGTATTTTCTTATCTGAAAACAGTGATGTAGAAGTTGCATTAACAGATATTGAAAGTTTTGAAGAAGACATCGATGTATTTATCTATGACGCAGTATTGGACATTTATACCAAATTAAACGATACAAATTTTGAAACTAATTTAGAGCCAGATTATTATGCAGATCGTTTCTTTATCACCTTTAAAGCATCTTCAACCTTAAGTGATGACGAAATCGTTAAAGATGATTTAGTGTATGTGGCGTATTTAGATGCCAGCAAGGATATCTACATAAAAATCCCTAATAAGGTCGCTAAAAAAGTGAATTTAATTAATGTCCTCGGTCAAACGGTGAGGACTTGGGATTCAGGATTAGAAGAATATTATTCAAATGCCTATAGAATTCCGGTTTCCGGATTGCCATCAGGTACTTACATTTTGAAGGTTGAAACTGATAGTTCTACACTAAGCAAGAAAATAATTATTAATTAACTATAATTCAAATATTTATATAAAAAACGCTTCTAAACGAGGCGTTTTTTTATATCATCAAAATGCATTTCGTCGATTTTATTTGCTTTTTATGGATGTTTTTGATTTTTTTTTCTATATTGCGCACGTATGACCCAAATCATTCTAAAAACCGCATATTATGAACCTACAATCCGCTTTTAATCTGAGAATCAAAAGTTTTCAGCTTTCCACTTGTAAAGCTAACCGCATTCATTTTAACATTTTTGATAATGACGCTTATAGGATGTAACTCTTAAGAGTTTATCTTTTAACCATTTTCTACCGCCCTCAAGAAATGGTTTTATTCATAAAGCTATTAAAAAACCTACTGATGAAAAAACTTTACTTTTCCCTTATACTTTGTTTTGCATTGTTGCAGTCATTTGCGCAAGTCAATGGTGATTATAGGTCCACTGGCAACGGAGATTGGACAGCTGCAGGATCATGGCAAGTACGAACTGCCGGTCTTTGGCTCCCAGCAACGACTTATCCTGGTAATAATGCAGGCACTTACAATGTTTATGTTCAAACCGGGCATACAATTACAATCACTACTAATTTAACTACCGCAAACTTTGGTGACCTGAATATAGACGGGAACGTTAACTTAAACATTCCGGGCAACCCTGATGTTGTTAACTTAAACACAACTGCTATTAATATTGACGCAGGTAACTTAAACTTTACTGGTGTTAAAGTTAGAATGAATTTACCAAGTTCCTCAATCATAACATTAGACAATGGTGGTACCATTACCGCTGATACCTGTAATAATAATAATGAAATATTTATTGGAACTCGAAGGTACGCTACGTGTGCTGGTGGAGGATCAAGCACCTATACATTTGGTGAAGTTAGTGCTTCTGGTGGTGTTATTAATGCAGAAATTACAACGCCCGCTTCTGGTCCAGTTACAGCGCAAGCCTGTACTAGTCAAAGTCTGGTTGGTGGTTATTCCGGAACAGAAACTAACGTCACCTTTAATTGGTATGTTAGAGAACCTGGGGCAACAACCAATACACTATTATCTACCGGAACATTAGCCAATGACACAGTAACAACTTCTGAAAGTTTTGCACCAAACTTATTTGGTTCATATTTAATTACCCTAGAAATCACAACTGCTAGTTTCACCAATATTGAAACGAGAACTTTTAATTCTGACGATACACAAGCTCCAACTCCTGATTTAGCTTCTTTGCCTATAGTTAATGGTCAGTGTAGTGCTTCGGTCTCTGCTCCTACCGCAACAGATAACTGTGCTGGAGCTATTACTGGTACAACTTCTGATCCAACGTCTTATTCAGCCCAAGG
>NZ_JBHNWH010000016.1:0-7490 GCF_046720935.1 Winogradskyella sp. A3E31 | reverse complement strand
CTCTCGGAAATTCCTGCGTGTTTGCTAACTTTGGTTTACGGCGGAATAGTTCTGCCGAACCATTCCGCAACGAAACCATAGCCAAGACCGTTGTGGTGCATATAAGAAAATGAGAACTAACATAAAAATATCGTTTCTGATTTTAATGATTTTGACAATAATCGGATGTCAAAACCCTGACAAAAATGAAAAACAGTTAGCTCAACAAGTGTTTGGAAAATGGAAAGGAGAAAATGACAGTCTTGGAGTTGAATTAAATTATGAACAATTCAAAAAATGGAATGACTTACTCGAACGGACTGAAAAAATTGTATGCAATGATAGTTTGCCAAAATATACTTTAAAAACAGAGAATGAAATAAAGACCATTTATTTCCGCAATCCGTGTTGGGAAGATTTTGCTTGTATTTTAATCAAACAAAAAAATGTGATTGAAATCCATAATGACACAATTAATAAGAATGATGAAAATTTCTTCCCTTTAGATAGTTTAGAAAACGTTTTAAAAAGAGATTTAGAAAATAATGGCAAAAACCCAAAGTTAAGTGATAATCCAGAAAAACTGTTGATTTACATTTCATACGACAACAAAAATGAATTTAAAAATCTACCCAATACTTTAAACCAACTGACAGAAACCTACAAGCGAATTACAAATAAGACTGATATTAAAATATTGTTGAATGACAAAATTGACCTTGTACCGCCACCACCGCCAATGAATGAAATTGAAATAAATGAATAAAAAATACGCACCACAACAATGTATAACCGCAATTACGGCGGATTCGACTACGTCCGAATCCACTCGGAATTGTGAGCGTCAGTGCCTAAACGAAAATTAAATAAAATTAATCCGTAACTGACGGTTATACGAGACCGTTGTGTGTAAGCTAAAAAAATGAAGAACTTTAAAATAAAAATCGGAACTATAATCTTTTGTGCTTTATTCGCAAATATCACTTTTGGACAAAAGGACTCTTTAAATTCTGATTGGAATAAAATTATTGTCGGTAAATGGGTGAATAAAATTGACCGAACTGCGGACGGAAAAGAATACGTAGGACTGAATTGTCGAGATACGATTCAATACTTACCAAATGGTAAATATATATCAAAACAATGCGCTTGGAATGAAACTGGAAAGTGGAAACTATCTGATAAAGGAGAGAAAATAATTCATTTTGATATTGATAACAAATACTGGAAAAAGGAATTAGGAACGGACGATTTAGGAGAAAGTCACTGTAAAATAATCTCGTTATCTAAATCTGAATTGGTAACCCAATTATTTAGTGAAGATGCGGGCGAAATCCATCAATTTTATGTTCGATTGGAATAAAAGCCTACACACAACAATGTATAACCGCAATTACGGCGGATTCGACTACGTCCGAATCCACTCGGAATTGCTAACGTCTGTACCAAACCGAAAATAATCGCTAATTTAACCCGTAACTGACGGTTATACGAGACCGTTAGCAAAAATTTAAAACCGACCGAAATGAACAAAATAATTCTAACTTCATTAAGCATAATTTTTGCTTGTAATTCAATTTTCGGACAAACGAACGAAGAAAAATACGCGAAAGATGTACAATCAATAGATGCAATAATTAATGCATATTATGATGTTGTTTCTGGTTCGAGTAGTGACCCTTGGGAATTCGAAAGAGATAAATTTATTCATTCAAAAAGTGCTGTAATCACAAGACTGGACGAAAATGGAAAAGCGAAATCACATACTCTTGAAGCGGAATATATACCAATCGGATTATCACCAAAAGAGGATTTTTACGAAAAGGAACTTAAAAGAACAGTAAGCAAATATGGAAATATTGCCCAAGTTTGGAGTGCATTCGAAATACGAACTGACCCAAATACAAAATCTAATATTAGAGGACTGAATAGCATTCAACTTCATTACGAAAGTGGAAGATGGTGGATAGATAGTTGGACTTGCGAAATGGAATCTGATAAAAACAATATTGTAACTGACTTTTTAAATGGCGAATAAAAAACTTTTGCTAACAATGGCTATAAGTAATTGCTCGTTCACGCCTACTTTGGAAATTCCGTAGGAATTTCCAACTTGGTGTGTACTTGCAAAGTTTAGTGCTAACCCACGCAACTACTCATAGCCGAGACCGTTGCCAGTAATTTGATGAAACACTCGATTTTCATATTAACAATCTTATTTACTCTGAATTTATTCGGACAAAAACCGACTGAAAAAGTTGGAGAAATTGAGGTTGAATTAATTGGACATAACTTCAAAAGAAATTCAGATTACGAATTGACCAAAAAGAAAACGAACCGAAAAAATCGACCATTTTCAAAAATGTATTTCGATTCAAATGGAATTTTGCTTAAATCAATAAGTTTTGGAAAACATCACAATACTGACTTAAGACTTTTAAACCAAATCAATATTTATACCTACGATTCAAATGGTTTGAAATCAAAAGTTGACATTTGGGAAACAGATTACGATAAAAATCTATCACATCAGTTTTATAAAAAGTATGATTTAGATAGCACGAAATCAAAGATTATATCGGAAAAAATGTATGAAATTAAATCCGATACGATTTACACTCAAACCGACTATTGGTATAATAAAAATGGCGAATATCAAGGCGTGTTCTTTGATTCAACTTACTATTACAAAAGAGAATACAATGAAAATGGAAATCTTTTAAAGTTACAGCAGATTTATAATGGAAAACTGAATTGGGAAACGAATTATTCTTATTCTGACAATCAAAGAATTGGCCTATTCCAGACATATTATAATGACGGAAAAGATTACTCAAAAAAAGAAATTAGAAATTATGACAATCTTGGTCGTTTGATTGAAATCGAAGAATTGCAATTAACCAAAGATGGATTGGAAGAAAAGACTAAATACTATTATGGCAAAAATGGAATTGTTGAGAAAATTGAGGAATATGACTCTTTTAACCGAGAAGATGGATATGAATTGATTTCTTATCTTGAAATTAAAGTGAAAAGTAAAGTAATCGTTGATTCGTTAATTGCGGAAAAAATAAACGAACAAATAATAACTGAATAAAAAACTACTGGCAACAATGGCTATAAGTAATTGCTTGTTCTCGCCTACTTTGGAAATTCCTGCGGAATTTCCAACTTGGTGTGTACTTGCAAAGTTAAATGCTAAACCACGCAACTACTCATAGCCGAGACCGTTGTGCTTCATTATGACCAACCATTAACCAATGATAAAATTCTTTAGAAAAATCCGCCAAAAAATGCTGACTGAAAATAAGTTCAGCAAATATTTACTCTATGCAATTGGCGAAATAATTCTTGTAGTTATTGGAATTTTGATTGCGTTACAAATAAATAACTACAACAATGGATTAGAAAATCAACGGACTGCACAAAATATAGTTAAAAACCTGAATCTGGAGTTTAAACGAAATAAAACAACAATTCAAGAGTCTATAAATTTTCACAAATCTATTTTAAATAGTACAAAAGGTTTAATGGAATTAATAGGACAGCCGAAAGAAATTTTAAATGAAAATAATCTTGATAGTTTAATCGCTATCAGTCTGGAATATACAGAATATAGACCAAGTCAAGTTGTTTATGCCGATTTAGTATCATCAGGAAGACTAAATCTTTTATCTGAAGATTTGAGATTATTATTATTTGAATGGTCTATCGCTTTGAACGGCAAGAAAGAGGGATATAATACGCTTGACGAAATTTCACAAACTTTGCTTATGCCATATTTAACAAAAAATGCGTCAATGAAGAATATTGACAGCTATAGCATTGTCGAATGGGAGGAAAAATCTAAACTAACAACAAATTACTATGCGATGTTTAGAGACTTGGAATTTGAAAATAATATGGAAAATCAAGTTTGGGATTTAACCAACTATATTAATTCTTTAGAAACTCTTGAAAAAGCGACTAATAAAGTCATAGAGAAAACTAATAAATAACGAAAGCACAACAATGTGTATAATTCATTGCTAGTACTATCCTACTTACGAAAATCCTTGCGGATTTTCTATTCGGTTTGTATTTGCTAATTTAGTTGCTAAAACACGCAACGAAATCATACACTAGACCGTTGTGTGTAATTTGAGGAATGAGACAAACGATAACCAAAAGTGATAAAAATTTAAGGATTCTGAACAAGTTAATTGTGAACGGATTCTATAATGGATATATCGGAACTGAAAAGTTTGAATTAATGCGGAATCGTTTCCCGAACAATCACAGACTAATCGGAATTGTGAATGACACAGGTAATTACGATTTGAAATTTGACTTTAAGTCACCAATGAATATTTTAGCGAAAGTTTTACTCGGACTCGGAATTCTGATTTCAATAATTTCGCTGATTAAAGGAAATTGGATTTTGCCGATTGTGTTTGTTGTTTTCGGACTGATTATGTTTGCGGATTTTAAACTAAAAGAGAAAAAAGAAATAAATATTTTCACGGATAAACTATTGGAATTCCACAAAACGGAATTTGACTAAAATAAAAAAACTACACACAACACAGTATATAAAAAATTGCTGTTTTGTGCTTAATCAATGTTAGTTGCTTTGTTTGCTAGCTTCTGATTTTCCTTCGGAAAATCCTCGCACACAAACACGCAACTTTCCATATACATAACCGTTGTGCGTAAGTTGACCAATGAACTCTAAAAGAATAATTAAATACGGAATTAGCCTTTTAATCCTTGAAATTATAGTTCTAGGATTTTGGACTTATCAAATGGAACCTGACCCAAGTGTTTCAATTGGAATTGTAATTATTGTACCTTTTCTATTTGTATTGAATATTATAATCGGAATTCTTTTCTATTTCTTTAAAAGCAAACTATCGAATCTCTTTTTTATAAATTCTATTGTCTGTCCATTAATATTTTTCGGAATCTGGAATTTATGGTTTATGAATTATCACGACCGAATATCAGAACGTTTTGACTTTGTTATCGGAGAGAAAAACTATGAAATAAGTCTATCTAAAAAATCTGACTATTTCTCTATTTCGGATATGACAAACCAACCAAATGGCTCGACATCTGGACTTTATTTTGGCAAATACGAAAGAAAGACGGATACTATCAAATTAACTGATGGAGAAACGAAAATGTTTATAGTTGAAAAGAAATTAATCGGATTTCCAGAAAAACCGAATGAAATAAAATTGAACGAATCGGAATGAAAAAACCTACGCACAACACCGTATAAAATTAATTGCTAGTTCTAGCCTACTTACGAAAGTCCTCGCGGACTTTCTATCTGTGATTTGTTTGCTAACTTTAGTGCTTAAAACACGCAACTAATCTTATACAACAACGTTGTAGCACATTTGAGCAACCCAATGAAAACAGGAATCATAATCATACTTGTAGTTTTAATTTTAGTCATCGGATTTTTCGTTTTGAAAAATAAATCGAATAAAGTTGAAAATGAAATGGTTGTATTTGTCCGACTTGAATCACAAACTGAATCTACAAAACATCTACCCTTATTACCTGAAAATTGGATTTCCGAAATTGAACAAAAATGGAATGGTAAAGAATGGGGAATTTATGACAATGAACATTATGACATTTGCGAAAAAATTTGCAACGAAGTTTACTCAACAAACAAATATTGGGAAAAGAATCAAACACACGCTGATTTTCTGAATGAATTGACAAAAGAACAGCGAATTTATTTCACTCTTATAAATTTTGAATCTCAAGTAAATAATGGTGGAGTTTACCAGTTTTTATTTAATAATCCTGATTTGCCAATAATTGCTTTAGAAGGAATGAAAGAAATCGGAATGTCTAAATTGGCAAAAGATTACGAAATAGTCTTAAAAGAATATTTTGGGAATTTTAGTACAATTCAAGATTTATATTTAAAGTTTCAAAACGATAAAAGCGATTGGAATAAAAGAGCGCAAGCATTTGCAGATGGCTATAAAGAACTTCCTTCAGCGGAGAAAATCGAAGATTACTTTTATGAGGAAAGTTTTGTCAAGTCATATCAGCAGGACTTGACTAAATACGTAAAAGCGAATCGGATTAAATTTTATAGAACTGAATAAAAAACGTGCTACAACAACGTGTAAAAATAATTGCTTGTGACTTGCCTACTTGGAAATTCCTGCGGAATTTCCAATGGTTCGGTTCATTTTTAGTAAGTTAGTTGCTTAACCACGCAACTATCCTTACACAAACACGTTGTAACACATATGGACAATTACTCACATCAATATTTCGGAAAGAATCTTGAGGAATTAGTTTTTCAAGATGTTTCGGACTTTTTTGCAACCGAAAAAGAAGAATCTGATAAAATTGAATTCAAAGCATTTCATCCGAATTATGGAAACTTCAATAAAAATCTTGAAGGTGTAATTCGAGGGATTTGTGGATTTTTAAACTCGAATGGTGGAATTTTAATTTGGGGTGCGCCACTTGGACAAAAAATTGATGATAGACTTGTGTTTCAAGGAGCTCTGTCATTAGTTGACCAACTAATTGAAAAAGATGCGTTAATTAGCAAAGTTTCGGACTCAATAACACCTTTACCTGTAAATATAAATGTTCAAATAATCGAGAACAATGGAAACTACTTATATGTTTTCGAAGTTCAAAAAAGTAATTACAGTCCACATCAATTTAAGAATATATATTATGCCAGATTAGATGGACAAACTAAACCTGCGCCACATTATCTAATTGATGCATTGTTTAAAAAGGTTTCTTATCCAAATATAGAGGGATTTATAAATTTGGATAGATTTGGTAACGCAAATAATGGTAATGTTTTTTTAGATATTTCAATTATCATTATCAATTTTTCTGCATTACAGAACGAAGAAGATATTAGTTACAGACTAATATGTGGTCAGGCAATATTTGCAGGTAGTTTAAACCAACAAACGGCTCATAATTACTCAATGCAAGGTCATCAATTCACGAATATTGGGAATATAGACATACTTCATTTTGGAGCACCCGAAATGACTTCTCAACGACTTATTTTTAGTTTGGACACATTAGGAGACGAACATAATTATGAAATGGATTTGGTGCTATTTTTTGGAGGCAAGAAGTCACCTTTAAAATTTTCTGAATATAAGTTGAATTTCGGAAATGGACCTATCGCATCTCAAAACCCAGTTGGATTGCTAACGAAAATTGAAGAAAATGTTCTTGCATCCGAAAAGCAAAAAGCTTTAGGGACGACTCGTGAAAATTTATTAGACTCAATATTAAAAAGATAAAAAAATACGTGTTACAACAATGGCTATAAGTAATTGCTTGTTCTCGCCTACTTCTGAAAATCCTCGCGGATTTTCAGCTTGGTGCGTACTTGCAAAGTTAAGTGCTAACCCACGCAACTACTCATAGCCGAGACCGATGGAATACATTCAGCGAAAAAGCTGACCAAAATGGTTCCACAACTGCGTTGTTCCCACCCTTTTGGTTCATGTATTCCA
>NZ_JBHNWH010000015.1:0-8614 GCF_046720935.1 Winogradskyella sp. A3E31 | reverse complement strand
CGACTACGTCCGAATCCACTCGGAATTGCTACCGTCGGTCTCTGCCGAAAGTTTGTTTAACTTTAAGCTGTAACTGACGGTTATACAAAACCGTTCTACGCAATTTGAGCAAACCAATAAAATGATAGTAAAATATAAAAATTCCGTAATTGAAATAACAAATGAATCTGATTTGGATTCATCGGAATTTGGTCAGAAATTTAAGAAACAATATCCAGCCGATTTAGGAATTGAATTGGAATATGAACCTTCCTCAAAACACGGAATTCGAATTACAGAAAACGGAATTGAAAAGTGTAGCGTATTATTATTGGAATCTGGAGGAGCAACTGGAATTTCTGAAAATTCATATCTAATTAAAAACGACCGAATTTACATTTGCTGTTCTGACCAAATATATTCTCTGAATTTAACGGATTTGTCTGCTAATTGGAGAAATCAATATGACGTTGCAACTTGTTTCGGGATTTATGAATTTGACGAAGATTTTATCGTTCACGGAGAAATTCAAGTGAGCCGAATTGATAAAAATGGAGAAACTAAATGGAATTTTTGTGCGAGAGATATTTTTGTAAATCCAGATGGAAAAACTGAATTTAAAATTATCGAAAACCGAATTGAATTAATAGATTGGGAAGGTTATAAATACGAACTGAATGCTGATGGAAAAATATTAACTGAAATAAAAACTGCGTAGAACACCGTGTATAATTCATTGCTAGTACTCGCCTACTTACGAAAATCCTCGCGGATTTTCTATTCGGTTTGTATTTGCTAATTTAGTTGCTGAAACACGCAACGAAATCATACACAAACACGTTACCTGCAAGCTGAAAAAACCACCACACGTTCAAGCACATTTGGTTTTTGCCAACGCTTATTTCCAACGCTAAAAAACCAAAAGAGCTTGCACTTTCCCACCACCACCCGAAAAAACATTAACAACTTGATAGTAAATTAGCAAAACATTTATATATTTGAGAATTAAGGGTCAAACCTTTTAACGTAAATATGTAATAATGGCAAGTTTCGGAGATTTCATAAAAACTGAAAGAGAAAAAAGAGACTGGACTCAAACTGATTTTGGTGCAAAAATCGGGGTGAATTCAAGTGCAGTTAGTCGTATCGAAAATGGTTCACAAACATTTAGTAAAAATAAACTTGACTTACTAGCAACTCTTTTTGAAAAGGAAAAGCAAAGTGTTACTGACCTTTATTTTGCAGACAAATTTGCAAGAGAAGCAACAAAATATAAATGTTCTGAAACAATTTTTTCAGTCGCAGAAGAAACTGCTTCATATATCAGAAACAAAAATGTTAAACAAGGGAAATTAGAATTAGAATGAAAAAATATACACTTATAGATGTATTTTCTGGAATTGGTGGGTTCCATAACGGATTTTTAAATACCGAGCGTTTTGAAATGCTACTTGCTGCTGATTACAATCAAGACTGTGAATCTTTTCATAGAAAAAATCATCCTGAATTACCTTTTGAAAAAGTTGATTTATCAAAAATTGATGAAGGAAAATATTGGAAAGAAAAAGGTATTTCAGAAGTTGATGTATTAATTGGTGGTCCACCTTGTCAAGGTTTTTCAACAATTGGCAGTAGAGCTTCTTCCAATGCTCAAAAAAGAGAAAAGTATGATATCCGCAATAACTTAATCGGACATTATATAAATCACGTTAGAGTATTGAGACCGAAATATTTTATAATGGAAAATGTAAGAGGTCTTACCACTTATAAAAAAGGAAACTTCTTTGAAGATGTTTTAGAAGAATTCAATTCAATTCCAGGATATAAAATCGACTATAAAATATTAAATGCTGCTGATTACGGTGTTCCTCAAATAAGACAACGAACTTTTGTTTTTGGTAATCGAATTGGTTTTGAAGAGAACACATATCCTGAACCTGACCATTTTGAAAATGGTATCAATGGTTCAAAATGGAAAACAGTCGGAAATGCAATTAACGACTTAATTGGTAAAGAAAATGAAATTGACAATCATAGTCCTTTAAATCACAGACCAAAAAACATTGCGAGATACCAATTAATTCCTGAAGGAGGAAGAATGCCTGAAGATAAATTACCACCTGAACTTTACAGGAAAAATTTTGGAAGTACGTTTAAAAGGTTGCATAGAGAAAAGCCATCTTTGACGATGGTGCCTGGTCATAATGCGTTTCCTATTCATCCAATTCTAGACAGAAGTTTGACAGTTAGAGAAGCTGCAAGAATTCAGACTTTTTCTGATGATTTAATCTTTACTGGAAATAGACAATCACAATGTATTCAAGTTGGTAATGCAGTTCCACCACTGTTTGCTGAAAAATGGGCAAATCACGTTATTAATATTTTAGATAAATATGGAGAATAATTTAACTTTTATTGACTTGTTCTCTGGAGCAGGTGGATTTTTACGAGGCTTTATAAATCAAGGATTCGAACCTGTATTTTCTGTCGAAAATTGGAAACCTGCAATTGACACACATAAACTGAACTATCCAGAAGTACCTATTATTTCACAAGATATTCGAGAAATATCTAACGAAAAGTTAATTGAGTATACAAAAGGCCAAAAAATTAATGTTGTAGTTGGCGGACCACCTTGTCAAGGTTTTTCGACAATTGGTAATCGAAATCCAGAAGACGCAAGAAACAACTTGATTTTGGAATTTTTAAGAGTTGTTGATACTGTGAAACCTGATTACTTCATTATGGAAAACGTAAGAGGTTTAGTTTCTTCGAAAAACGGTTATTTTAAAGATATTCTACTTGAAAAATTCAAGGACATTGGATACGAAAATGTGCAATGCAAAATCATTTGTGCTACAGATTATGGTGTTCCTCAAAAAAGATATAGGGTTCTATTTATGGGTTCATTAGATGGTTCTAAAATTGAATTTCCAGAACATACTAACTCAAAAGAAAACCCTGAAACATTAAGAACGCATATTATGGATTTGGTTGGTAAAGAAAATAAAGTGGCTAACCATATTCCAACAAATCACAATCCAATTGTAAAAGAGCGTATCTCGTATATAAAAGAAGGTGGTGGAATTGATGCTGATATTCCTGAACATCTATTAAAGGGTTCAAGAAGTGATTATAAGAACAATAAACTTAAAAATTTTAGTCACGTTTACAAAAGATTACACAGAGATAAACCAGCAACAACAATGGTTCCAGGACATAATGCCTTTCCTCTTCATCCAACAGAAAACAGAAGTCTAACAGTTAGAGAAGCTGCGAGAATTCAAACATTCCCTGATGATGTAGTTTTTGAAGGTACAAGACAAGACCAATGCATTCAAGTAGGAAATGCAGTACCAGTAAAATTATCTGAAGTATTCGCTAAACATTTAAAAGAAAAACTAGTAGAACAATGGGAGCAAATCACGACTTATTAGCAGACAAAGCTGGTAGAGCAATTATATCCAAAATTGTAAATCGAGTTGACAATTGGGGACAAATATTTTCTGACAACATAAATAAAGCTGGAGATTTTGGTTGGCCAAGACCTGATTATGTTTGCTATGATTATGATTTAGACCAAAGTATTGCATTTGAGTTTAAACCACCTAATCATCCTAAAAGAGAATATTTAACTGGATTAGGACAAACATTATCATATTTAGAAAAACATCACTATTCAGGCTTAATTTTACCAACTATAGTTGAGGGATTTGATATCGCACAACATATTTCAAATATACTTTCTTTAGATGTTTTCGCTAGACATCATATATCAGTAATTGGCTATAATGAAAGGACTTTAGAATCTGACCCTTTAAATTCAATACAACTATTTAAAAGTGTAGAAGATGAAAGAACTGGCGAAATTGTATCAAATGATTTAAGTCAAACGTATTGGTGTTGGTGGCGTGATATTAGCCATTATGAAATTTTTACATTATTAAACATTCTTGACAAGCATTCTAATCAAACTGGAGATATTTATAGTCAATATGCTTGGCCAGAATTTTGGGCTATGATGATAGCTGGTCAAACTAGAACTTGGGAAGGAGCAGGAAGAAGAAAAACTGACAGCGCAAGAAATAGAGCAAGTGAAAAACAAAATTATAAAATTCCATTATTTCAACTTGGTTTAATCGAACCTTCAGAAGGCAGATTAACTGTTGAAGGTTACAAATTAATTTCTGTTGGTAAAATTTATGGATTAGATAGTAGTCTTTATCTTGATTACTTGACAAAATTAGTTTTAATAGAAGGGAAACATTTGATATTAATTCAAGATTTAGAAGAATTTAAAAATATTGCTAATGCAACAAGTCTTGCAAGTCAAGACCAATTCAGAATTGATTTTGAACAATACTTGAATGATAATAATTCAATTGGCAGACGAAAACCAGGTCGAACGACTACTGGTAATAAAGTTAGTTATATTCGAGATGAATTTAAGTTGTGGAATAAATTAGGATTACTTAAAACTATCGGAACAAGGAATTATTTCGTTAATGGTCGTGGAATTGAATTTAACTGGTCGAGAATTACGGAGATTTTAACAAAAGATTTTCTATACTAAACAACACGTAAAAGCCAACGCTAAAAGCCATACACATTTGCAATTCGCACCAGCCGATACACGAGCCAAAAATTGCAAAAGAGTATGTCTTTGCCAACGCTAGCAAGTTTGTGGAAAGAAAAGCCAGCAGGTAACATTGTATAAAAATAATAGCGGTTTAATTGCTAAATCGAAAGTAAGTGAATATAAAAAAGGTCTGTGTTTAACCGAAAAGTTAGTGAGTGAAAATCCGCTACTATTCTTATACGAGACCGTTGCCCACAATTTGAAAAAAACAATCTGTATACTAATCATAATGACAATTTTCTCTTGCAAAGAGAATAACAAAAACGCTATGGGAATTGATAGTCCAGAAAAATTTGCCGAATACGCAGATGAATTACAGAATAAAAAGCATCCGATTTTACCAAATAAAATTAGTATTCAACTAAAAGATGAAAATGGAAACAACATAAAAACGGAAAACGTGCTTTGCCATTTAAATATTTATATCGACTCTTTGAGTTACTATACTTACAGTTTTATACCAACAAACTCAAGCGGAATAGTCGAACTTACAAGAAAACAAATGATTCAAAATACCGAATTAAAACATTACTTTGACGAAAGAATTCCATTGGACAAAAATCCTGTCAAATTTGATTTTTTTGTTATGGATAGTAATATGTTAAACGGAATTATTTCAAGTATGGATAATTACTTGAATGTCGATTTAGAATCAATAAAAGCGGATTTAAAAAACAGAGGATTAACTGATGCTCAAATTGCTGTTCAAATTCCAGCGATTGAGGAAAAAATGAAATCTGACAAAAAATTAGTTGGATTACTAAAGAAAAATAAAAACGCTGAATTGGATTACTCAAAAGGAGAAAAGAAAATAACGGATTTTTGGAATAGTGAATCTGATTATAATTACGAACTGAAATAAAAACTGTGGGCAACACCGTATATAAAAAATTGCTAGTGTTGTGCTAAAACAAAGGTCGTTGCAAGTTTGCTACGTCTGAATTTCCTTCGGAAATTCCTCGCACGCAAACCCGCAACTTTCCATATACAAACTCGTTGTAAGTAATTATGAGAAACATATCGATAACATTAATATTTCTGATTTCATTAAGCTGTAAAGGTCAATCAAATTTGACTTTAGACCAACTTATTGAACGTGATAAAGCGGAATTAGAACAATTAGTTTCTGACCAAAAACTAAACGGAAAAACGACTGAATTAAATGTTTTGGAGTTGGAATTTGAACAAACAGAAAGTCAAGTTGATTCGATATTAAAAAAGCAATCTGACTTTGAGTCTGTTAATGACAATACTAAAGAATTTGAGAATTACGGAATTAATTGGAAACTAAATTCTGATGTGGAAATCCCAACAATTGTAAGAACTGACTTTTACGAAGATAAATTATACGAATTAGAATTAGTTTTCCTTACAGATAAAAATAATGCAGATTTAGGTTTTGAATTATTGATAAAACTATTAGAAAAAAAATATGGTAAAGCTGATTTAAAAGCTCACTCAATCCTTTCAAAGGTTGAGGAAAATGAGCCTTTTACTTATTATTGGATTGATAAAAACCGAAAAGTAATGGCTTATCGAATGACCAAATATTGTTATTTACGAATTTCAGATACTTCAGTTGATTATGACAAACTATCAGACATATTTGGAAATTAAAAATAACTACTTACAACAACGTATATAAAAAATTGCTATTTTTTGTCCTTAATTCTATGGTCGTTGCACGTTTGCTACGTCTGAATTTCCTTCGGAAATTCCTCGCACGTAAACACGCAACTTTCCATATACAAAACCGTTGTGGCTAATTTGAAAATGACGAAAATATTAACAATATTATTAGTGTTTATTGGAATTGGAGCATTTGGACAAAATGTTCAAATTGACACTCTGAATCTAAAGAAAAGTGAGCGTTTCAAAGAACTTCAATCGGAAAAAATGAATTACCCATTAATTCGGACCGGTAATAAGGAAATTGATTCTTTTATAAATTTTGATTTAAAGAACAAATTCACTTCAAATGAATATCCTACTGAATCCATTGACTCAACTTTGATAAAATGGGCTGGCGACCAAATAATACACCTTGATTTTAATGTAACATATAACCAAAATGGAATTTTATCTCTAAACGTTAGTGCCGAAGGTTGCGGAGCATATTGCTCATATTGGACTGAATACTTTAACTATTCGACAGTTACAGGAAATTCATTAGACATTTCAGAAATAATCGATATTTCGGGAGAATTTAAAACAAGTATTTTCAAGGATAAAGAAACTCAATTCAAAAAACAGAAAATAGAATTAAAAGAAATGCTAAATGATTCAGAAGCAGAACTCGACCAATCAACTTATGAATGGGCTTTAGAGTATTATGAAAATTGCGAAAATTCTTTTGACCTTAAATCATTCTCAATTTATCCTGACTATATAGAAATAAATAAAAGTTGTCATTTGCCAAATGCAATTAAAAACTTGACACCAATATTAACTTTGAAATATAAAAACGCTGAAATTAAAGAGTACCTAAAAATAAAAAACTAGCCACAACACCGTATATAATTTATTGCTAGTTCTAGCCTACTTACGAAAATCCTCGCGGATTTTCTATTTGGTTTGTATTTACTAAATTAGGTGCTTAAACACGCAACAAACCATATACAAACACGTTGTAAGTAATTTTGATGCATATTTATGGACAATATAAAACCAACATTGTTTTTCATTTTCGCTGCTTTACTTTTTTGGTTCTTAGGACCAATAATGGTAAAATATCAATTAAGGTTTCATAAAAAGCATAATCCGAATTTGGTTGAAAAAGCACCAGGTATTTTTAAAGGAATGAAAATCTTTTTTCAAGTCTTTTCCATCATTTGTGTTTTATTTGCCTTCATTATGCTTTTCGGAATTAAAATTTAAAATTAATGAGCCAATTGCAATTAATATTTGGAATTCCTAAAAATGGTTGGTTATCAACAAACTTAAAAACTTCCGACTTTGACTTGAATTTTATTACTTCAAATATTCCCGAAAATCCGACTGACAAACTTTGCGAATCTCTGATTTTAGCGATAAGCGGAATTGAAACGGAAATATGCTGGAATTTGGAACCTGAATATTATTTCTTTGAACTTAAACAAAGCGGAAAAGAAATTGAGTTGAATATTTCAAAAAGTGGAGTAATAACAGAAAACCGAAATCTGATTTATAAACTGACTGGAGATTTTAAGTCTCTGATTTTACCAATGTATCGGAGTTTGAAAAAATTCAATACGTTAGAATTTGATAAAACGGATTGGAAAAAAATTGACCAAATAAAACTGAATAAATTAACGGAATTAGTAACGGAAAGAAAAAACTACTTACAACAACGTATATAAAAAATTGCTTGTGTTAGGCTTAAACAAAGGTCGTTGCACGTTTGCTACGTCTGAATTTCCTTCGGAAATTCCTCGCACGCAAACCCGCAACTTTCCATATACAAACTCGTTGTACTGCATTATGAAAATCAGAACGTCATACAAAATTGGAATCGGAATTTTAGCAGTAGGAATTGCATTAATTCTGATTTTAGGAATTAAAAATCCGCCTAAAAAACTGACTGCGACTGAATTATCAAAAATTGAGAAAATAAAAGTGAATAATGGACAAACTTACGAGTTAAGCGATAAAGAAATTGACTTGTGGAATAATTTGGAATTCGATATTTCGACTGACAATTATCCCGGAGAAACACCTGATTTTGTAATTGACTTGATTGGAAATGAATCTGACTTTACTGCTATGTATAATGAATCGAGCGGAATCGTATTCTTTAGTTTCGTTTCTGAAATTAAATACGGATTTCTTAACTCACCAGCACCTGGAGGTTGGACAAAACCGATTTACGAAACGCAAGCAAATGACAAACTATTGGAATTACTTAAACTAAAATAACGCAGTACAACAATGTATAACCGCAATTACGGCGGATTCGACTACGTCCGAATCCACTCGGAATTGCTACCGTCGGTCTCTGCCGAAAGATTGTTTAACTTT
>NZ_JBHNWH010000014.1:0-10081 GCF_046720935.1 Winogradskyella sp. A3E31 | reverse complement strand
ACCTGGACTTATGATGATGGCAATGGAAATACATCAACTCAAAATCAAACGGTAACAGTAGATGATACTCAAGATCCTACAGCATCTAATCCTGCAGATATTAATGTACAGTGTCTTGCTGATGTGCCTGCTGCTAATACCGCTGTCGTGACTGATGAAGCGGATAATTGTGGAACCACGAACGTAACCTTTATATCACAAACTGCTAATCCGGCTGTAAACGATGGAACTATTACAAGAACATATCGAGTAGATGATGGTAATGGAAATACCATAGATGTCTTTGAAACTATTATTATTGATGACACCACTGATCCAATATTAACATGCCCTAATCCTTCACCTTATAATGCAGCAACAGGCACCTGTGAGGCTACTGTAAATATTAGTGCAACAGTTACGGACAATTGTAGTTCATCGAACACTGTAACTTATAGTATAGGTGGTAGTGTTATTACATTCCCATATAGTTTCCCCATTGGTTCTACGACAGTCAATGTTGTTGCGAACGATGGGAACGGGAACGAATCTAACTGTAGCTTTAATGTTGTTGTTATAGATAATGAAGATCCGACAGCATCAAACCCTGCAACGATTATAGCTTCTGGTACAGCTCCAGCACCTGATATTACTGTAGTTACTGATGAAGCGGATAATTGTACTGCAAACCCAACAGTGGCTTTTGTTAGTGATACATCAGATGGAAACACATGTCCAGAAACCATAACTAGAATTTACAGCATCACTGATAATGCCGGTAATAGCATTAATGTTTCACAAACAATAATTGTTAATGATGCCGTACCACCTGTTGCGCGATGTATCAGTAGCCCTTTAACCATAGTCTTAGACGGAGTTACGGGAGAAGCTACAATTACACCAAATCAAATTGATGATGGTTCAACGGACAATTGTGGAGCTATAACACTAAGCCTTTCAAAATCTACTTTTGGTTGTGATGACATTGGGGTTAACTCAGTAAACTTAATTGTTGAAGATAGCCAAGGAAATACAGCAACCTGTTCTGCTACCGTAATTGTTGATGCTCCAACCATAAACGGAGGTATTGTTGAAGGTTATATTGTGCAAACAGAAACATCAGCTGACCTTAGAAAAGTGGTTGATGTTACATCTTGTCCTATTGATCCAAATACTGGGGAAACGATACAACAAGATATACAACTTGAGTTAACTGTTGATCCTTCATTAGCCAGTAATATCAACAGATGGGAATATTCTACGGACGGAGGAGTATTTTGGAGTGCTATTGCAAATACAACAACAAGTTATACTTTGATGGACATACAAGTCACAACGCTTGTAAGAGCCGTTTTTGATGTTGGAGACTGTGAAGGCTTTTCTGAAGTTGCAGTACTAGGAGTTATTCCACCAGATGTCCCGCCAACGATTGTCAATGGAAATGTGATTAATAGAATATGTCTTGGTGAAACAGTAACAGCAGAAGCCATTAGTGAATACGGTGTCAATTCCGCATTCAACGTTGGTGGTATGTTTAACACGGCCAATCTCAATGTCGTGGGTTGGATTGTTGACGGAGAAGCGGAAATGTCCTCTGGTGGTAACAATACTAATGACACCTATTGGAAATTAACCAACGGACCTAAAAAATTCAATGGACGTTGTTTTGACACAACGGACAATTCAAAGTTTGCTATTGTAAGTGGAATTCCTCCTTATGTCAATCAAACAAATAATGTACATACTATAACACCTCTATCAACTTTAGAAACTCCAGTATTCAGTACTTTAGGATTAAGCGATGTAACCTTAGAGTTTGATGAAGCTTTCTATTTTGAAAATGGGTCTTATGGTCGTGTGGAATTATCAGTTGATGGTGGAGCAAATTATGATGTTCTTTTGATAGAACACACAGGATTAACGACTACAACGTTTGTAACTCCGTACCCTGGATTTACAGGGCAGTGTAATTCTGGTCCAGGAACAATAATAGATAATCATCAAGCGATAGACTTACAAAATTATGCAGGCTTAACTGATTTAAGAATCAGATTCACGTATTACGGAACTGCAGGAAGTGTCTGGGCTTTAGATAATATCTCTATTCCTAATGAACCAATAAATGAAACCATAGAATGGACTAACGAATTTGGTGTTGTAGTATCAACGGGTACAAACGTAAATATCGATCCTGTAACGCCAGGAGTGCAAAACTATGGTGCCACTTCATTAATTAACGACTGTAGAAGTGATGATGACTCTGGTACGCAATTCATCAAAATTGAAGCGACTCTTTCTTATGCAGGAAAAGATGTGGCTCCATTAACTGGTGAATGTGGTGAAAATACAGTTCAATTAGCTGCTTATGACAACACAAAAACTGCTCAACAGAATTATGATAACGGAGTTTATAATAACAACTATAAGGTTCCGAATCAAGCGCCAGCGAGTCCAGATTATCCTGGTACTGGTGAAGTTGGGACATGGACTGTAACGGTGGCCCCAGAAAGCTGTTCTAGTGGTTCATACTCATTTATTAGTGAAAATGGACTGGTTCCAGAAAATGATCCAAATGCCATATTTACGGGTGAACCTGGTGTTTATACTTTAACATGGACAGTTAATGGTTGCGCAAGTAACATTCAAGTGACATTAAACAGTTGCGCCGAAGTAGATTTCGACGGTGTTAATGATTATATCGATTTTAAGGATAATTATGATATGTCTGGCCCTTTCAGTTTAGAAGCTTGGGTAAAACCAGAAGATTTAAACGGACTTCAGAGCATTATCTCTAAACAAGATGCGAACAATTTATCTTCAGGATATGACCTTAGGTTAAATGGTAGCTCACTAATATTTAGTTGGGGATCGGGATCAATATCTACTAATGCTATCAATGCAAGTAGATGGCATCATGTTGCTGTGACGTATAATGGTTCTAATTATAAATTATATGTGGATGGTGTTCAAAAAGCAACAGGAAATGGCTCTGCTCCTTCTACCAATAGTTTATCATTCTTTGTTGGTGCTATGGACCAAACCGGTGCACCACCAAACAAACCTGTCAATTATTTTAATGGTTGGGTTGATGAATTACGAATTTGGAACAAAGCACTTTCTGTAGAACATATAAGACAAATGATGAATCAGGAAATTAATATTCTTGGTACGGATAACGTTCGTGGTGAAGTGATTCCTGTTCAAGTAAGTGGGCCAGATTCAAATACAGATGGAAATGATGACGATCCATTAACATGGTCTAACCTTGATGGTTACTATCGAATGGATGTCGGTTGTGGATACTTAACCACCTTTAAAGGGAGTATTAATGGACGTTTACGAAACATATTTAGTACGCAACCTCAGACGGCTCCATTACCGTACACGACAAAACAGAACGGAAATTGGAACTCTAATGCAACCTGGACGCAGCCTACATTATGGTATATTCCAAATACGACAGTCAACGGAACAAAAATCGATTGGAACATCGTGCAGACAAGTCATAATGTAACATCTAATGCACAGGACTTAACGTTACTTGGCCTTGATGTTGAAAGCAATACGTTGACCATTACAAATTCTGGCACTCAAGATGAGACTAATACAGGGACAAGTCTATGGGTTACAAGATATTTGAAGCTTGATGGCAAAATTGATTTGGTTGGTGAATCACAATTAATTCAAAAACGATATGATAATACACAGGTTAACGAAAGTGTGTTAGATGTTACCAGCTCTGGACTATTAGAACGAGATCAACAAGGAACAACCAATTTGTTTAATTATAACTATTGGAGTTCGCCAGTGAGTACGATTAATACCTCTAACAACAATCAGCCTTTCAATACATCGAGTATAATGAAGGACGGAACTACTACTTCTACCCCACAAAACATGAATTGGACCAGTAGTTACAACGCAACAGGGAGTACCAATCCTATTACATTGAGTAACCGCTGGTTATATGCTTATGAGAATTATCCTTATGACAATTACGCATCTTGGAGGTTTATTGGACCAAATCAAAATATTAGTCCAGGTTATGGATTTACTATGAAAGGAAGTGGTGTTGGTGTCGGTGGCGAAGGCGGAATCATCACAGGCGGTAATCAAGATAATAATCCTCAGAATTATGTATTCCAAGGTAAACCAAATAATGCGGATATTTTAATTCCGATAACGTCATGGTATCAAGCATTAGTTGGTAATCCGTACCCTTCTGCTATAGACGCATTTGAATTTATTGATGACAATGCGCCTGGAGGTAATCCAGGGACAACCTCTAGTATAGAAGGTTCGTTATACTTCTGGGAGCACTATGAATCTAACCAAACACATATTTTAAGTGAATACCAAGGTGGATATGCCGTATTAACAAAAACCGGCGGCGTGCCAGTTTATGTACCAACGACTATAAGTGGGGCTGGAACTCCTTCAAAAACTCCAGCTCGATATATTCCTGTTGGTCAAGGATTCTTCGTTGGAAATGTCTTTAATAATGGTGGTAATGTAAAGTTTGAAAATGACCAGCGTATCTTCCAAAGAGAAGCTACGGGTACATCTGTATTCATGAGAGCACCTACACCTCCTGGAAATGGGAATGGAAACGGCAATGGCAATGGCAATGGAAATGGTAATTCAAATACACAAGATACTGATGAGTTTACTGTATCTAGAGTACGCATTAATTTCACCTCGCATGTCGATGGTAAAATACGTCCATTATTATTAGGATTTACTTCTGACGATTCGGCAACAGATGGTATTGATTATGGTTATGATGCTTCAAATGCCTATTTCCAGTACAATGATGCGTTCTGGGTTATTGAAAACGGAGTGTATGTCATCCAAGGTGTTGGACAGTTTAATGAAGATAAAGCCTATCCAATTGGTGTATATCTTTACCAAGAGAGTGATATAGAGTTTGAATTGGAAGGTTTAGAGAATTTCGACCAAAACAACGTTAATGTCTATATTTATGATGCTGTTGAAGATACCTATACAAAAATCAACAACAATAGCTTTACTTTAGAAGGCCTAGCACCAGACTATTATGCCGATCGCTTCTACGTAACTTTTAAACCACAGTCACAAGAAACATTGAGTGATAATGAAAAAGAATTAGATACCTATCCTATATCTATAAGCTACCTTAATGAGTCTAAAGAGATCTTTATTAATACAGATAATGGTGCAAATGCATCAGACATTCAGTTAATCTCAATACTTGGGCAAGTCATACAAACTTGGGATACTAATCTAGAGTCCTATTATACAGATGCCTATAGAGTACCTGCTCCAGGCTTAAATATGGGTACTTACATCCTTAAAGTTAAAATTGATAACACTTGGCATAGTAAAAAAGTCTTAGTCAGAAACTAGATAAATTACCATTCTAATTATAAAAAAGCGACCACATAGGGTCGCTTTTATTTTACAAAATAATTACACTTTATCGAATTTTTATGCATTTCATGGATATTATTCAATTATTTTACTATATTGCCCCTCGAATGTCCCAAACATTCCTAAACCTACGATTATGAACCTACAATTGACCCTTCAAAAGGTATGTAAATGCATGTTAACAGTGCTATTTATAGCAACACCTTTTTTATCAAATCTTAACGCTCAAGAAACTGTTGTTCAGCGTGTGCGTTTAGACTTTACAGCCCCTGATGGTGCGGTAAGACAAATCCTATTAGGCTTTACCTCTGATAATTCAGCAACCGATGGCTTTGACTATGGTTGGGATGCCATTAACTGGGACAACTTTGCAAATGACATGAACTGGATGATTGGTAATACCAGATGCATCATTCAAGGTGTAGGAAGCTTCGATGATTCCAAAACCTATCCTTTAGGAGTGTTTTTAGGTGAAACAGGGAATGTTAAAATAAGTCTTAACAGCTTGGAGAACTTTGAAGAGGATATTCCTGTTTACATACACGATACTTTATTAGATACATACACTCAGATAAATGAAGAAGATTATGAAGACATAATCGATGAAGGTGAGTATGAAGATCGTTTTTACATTGCTTTTAATGCACCACTAAATAGTAACTTGGTATTATCTACAGATGAGTTTGAAACTGCTGAACCAACAATTAGATACGCTAACAATACCAACGAAATTTTAGTAGATACACAAGGAACTTCCCAAATTAACTCCCTACGTATTTATGATATTTCTGGAAAACAAATATATCAAGAATTACTTCCCAATTCATCTGAAATAAAAACGTATTTCAAAACGAAGTCTAAAGGAAATTACATTGTTTCTGTTAATACGGACAAAGGCGTTTTCTCAAAGATATTATTGCTATAATTCAAAACTTTTAAATTACTTATTCCCTTATCCTATGAAAAAAATTACCCTCATTACTGTATTTGCATGCCTTTTTTTAATGCAAACTTCCGTTGGCCAAGAGTTATACAAACGAGTCACTATTAACGGAGTCAATGACCAAGTTATAAGTCAACTAGATGACCTCGGTATTGATTTGACTTGTGGAGTATCTATTCTAGATAATTCTATGACATTAGAATTGGCAGAACACGAACTACAACGTATCAAACAAAAAGGTATAAGCTACAGAGTCCTAATTGAAGATCTTAGTAAATTCTATAGCGATAGAGCTATTAAAAACCTTCCTAAAGCATCTTCAGAAGTGGCTAGTGAAAAAGCCTTAAAACAAACCCAACGCTCATTTAGCGTTTCCGAAATCATAAACAACGTTGGTCAATACGATGAATGCGACGAAATCGATTGGACAGTTCCATCTAACTGGAATTTAAACGATGCTGCCAACTATCCAGCAGAAACCAACCACTTTGGTGGATGCTTAACCTATGACATGGTATTGGATGAGTTGGACGATATGCGGGCGCAATATCCAAATTTAATATCCGCACGTTTAGATGCCTCACCAACAAACCAAACATCGGTTGAAGGACGCACAATTTGGTATTTAAGGATTTCTGACAATCCAGATACGGATGAACCTGAAGAGCCAGAAACACTCTATCAGTCGTTAATTCACTCTCGTGAATCTGCAACTATAATGAATCAGTTATATTTTATGTGGTACATTTTAGAAAACTATGCTACTGATACTGCGATTCAGAATCTGGTAAACAACCACGCCTTATATTTTATACCAGTTTTTAATCCTGATGGCTTTGTACACAATGAGAACATAGCACCTAATGGTGGGGGATTACAGCGTAAAAATAGAAATGTAAGTGCTGGTTCTTGTGGAACAGTATCTACTTCGGATGATTATGGGGTAGACTTAAACAGAAATTCAGATTACTTTTGGAATAATGGTGGTGCCTCAACCAACCCATGTAGCCAAACCTATTTAGGAACAAACCCATTTTCAGAACCTGAAACACAGATTATGCGAGATTTTTTCTTGCAGCACGATTTTGAAATCTCATTAAACCATCACTCATTTAAAAATGCAATGCTTCATGCCTATGCAGGTACCAGCATTACAAACCCTAGACCCGACGAATATTCAAAGTATAACCATGACATGACTCAGTATAACCGCTATGCCTATGGACCCAGCACGTCCATTAGTGGATTGAATAGTGGCAACATGAATGACTGGATGCTCGGTGGAACCGTGACTGATGGCAACGGGTCTAACGGATCCGGAAAAGGGACTATGGCTTGGACGCCAGAAAACGGATTGAGTTCAGAATCTACAATTATAGGTTCTGGCTTTTGGCCAGACCCTTCAAACTTTATGCCTATAGCAAAACGTGCTATGCGTATGAACTTTTTGGCTGCTTACTTCAGTGGAAAATATGCTAAACTACATGATCTAAATCTAAATGAAATATCCTCTACTTCTGGAAATTTTCAATTCGGTATCGAGAATTTAGGTCAAAATGGAAATGATACAACACCAAACACAAACGAATTTACACTTACAGTGACAGCAGTTTCTGGTAACTTCACTATCAATACGGCAACAGCCACCGAAAATTTTACAGCTGCACAAATATTAGAACAACGCACGGTTAATATTCCGTATACACTAGACGCAGGAGTACAACCTAACGATGAAATTGTATTTAAAGTCGTATTGACAAACGATTATGCTGCTGATAATGTTTTGTATGAAGCCAACATTACAAAGTATTACCAACCAACAGTTTTATTTACAGATGCCGGTGATGATTTAAGTAACTGGAATGCTACTACAGGAACTTGGTTTAATACTACCGATGCTTTCTCTGGCAATGCAATTACAACACATACGTCAGCTCCTTACAGTAACAATGAAACCAAAGTTTTAGAAATGGTTAACCCTGTTAACTTAGCAGGAATACCAACAACACTTATTCAATATTACGCAAAATGGGATATTGAAAGAAGTTTTGATTATGTGCAACTTGAAGGCTCTTCGGACGGTTCTAACTGGACTCCGCTTTGTGGAAAATTGACCAAACCTGGAGCTCCAGATGCGAACAACACCTATAGTGCTACCAGTGATGCTGGTGATTTTACATCGAAATTTAATTCTGACAGAACATTTCAACCCGATGGAGAACCGCTTTATGACGGGGATACTCAAGACAAATGGAATATGGAAGAAGTCGTAATCGACAATACAACGAACAGTTCGCTTTATAATCAAAACACAGTATATCTAAGATTTGTATTTAGATCCGAAAGTTCTAACAGAAAGGATTCTTATGCCAATGCAGATTTTGAAGGCTTTACGTTTGATGAGTTCAGAATAGTGCACAACGCTACAAACCTTTCTCAAACCATAACCTTTGACCCTATTGCAGATAAATTTACAACGGATGCTGATTTTAATGTCAATGCCACAGCGTCTTCAGGTTTGCCAGTAACCTACTCTATCGTTTCTGGACCAGCGACAATTAGTGGAAATACAGTGTCACTAACAGGTGCTGTTGGTACCGTAATTGTACGAGCTAGCCAAGCTGGAAATGCCACTTATGCAGCAGCTTCGGATGTTGATGAAACCTTTGAGGTTACAGTGCAACCACCATGTTCTGGTGTATTAGTGGACACGTATCCTTACTCAGAAAGTTTTGAAGGCTCAGGGTCTGGTGGACTTGGTGGTTGGACTCAAGATACCACTGATGATTTTGATTGGACTATTAATTCTGGCGGAACACCAACCAACAATACGGGGCCATCATCAGCAACCGACGGCACCTATTATTTATATACTGAAACTGGTACAAGTTCTGGAATAGCTACAATAACAAGTCCTTGTTTTGATCTCAACGGTCTGACAAGCGCAGATTTTAACTATGCCTATAACATGAATGGTGCTAATATGGGGGTTATGACTTTAGAAATTTCAACTAATGATGGTTCCTCTTGGACGCAGATATGGACTGAAAATAGTGACCTTGGTACAGTATGGCAAACTAATACAATAGATTTATCATCATATTTAAATAATTACGTTAAGTTCCGATTTTCAGGTGATATGCCTAATAATGGTAGTAGCACAAGTGATATAGCTATTGATGATATAGGACTATCAGTAGTTGTAGGCTCTTCTACATGGTATCAAGATTCTGATAATGATGGTTTTGGTAATCCAGCTGTCAGTCAAGTTGCTGTGGGTCAGCCGGCAGGTTATGTTGCTGATAACACAGATTGCGACGACACGGATGCTGATGAGTTCCCTGGACAGACATGGTATGCAGGTGTTGACAACGATGGTGATGGTTTTTTTGGAAGTGTTGAATCTAGAACACAATGTGAAGAACCTGACCCTTCAACAACTACTCCTCCCGGTTTAGGTTGGTCTACTACACCACCTACTGTTAATGATTGTGATGATAATGACAATACTATAAACGCAACGACAACTTATTTTATTGATTCTGATGGTGATGGCTTTGGATCGACAACTACAGAAGATCTTTGTTCTAATACTGCTCCAGCTGGTTACAGTACTAATAATACGGACTGTGACGATACCGATGCTAACGAATATCCTGGACAGACCTGGTACATCGATGCTGATGGTGATGGCTATGGTACATCTGCTACAACGGCATGTCTTAGACCTGCAGATGGATTTCTGGCTTC
>NZ_JBHNWH010000013.1:0-23189 GCF_046720935.1 Winogradskyella sp. A3E31 | reverse complement strand
ATGGGTTTAACATCGATGTAGATTGTGACGATACAAACCCTAATGTCAACCCTGGCCAAACTGAGATACTCGACAATGGTATCGATGATGATTGTGATCCTGAAACACCAGACAGTGCTCTAGACATTGATGACGATGGCGATGGTCAGACAGAGAACGAGGGCGATTGCGATGATACCAATCCTAACATCTTTACTGGTAACACCGAGACACCTTACAACGGCTTGGATGACGATTGTGATCCTCTGACCCTTGATGATGACCTTGATGGGGATGGATTTAATATCGATGTAGATTGTGATGATACAAACCCTAATGTAAATCCTGGCCAAACTGAGATACTCGACAATGGTATCGATGATGATTGTGATCCTGACACGCCAGACACAAATAATGATTGTATAGAGTATACAGACACTATACCTATGAACCCATTAACGCATTCGGGTAATGGATCCAATAACACAACATATACCTTACCACCAGATAGTCAGGATGTATCATTTACAATATTTGATTTAGATGAAAAATTAAAAGGAAAGCCATCTAACCAATATATTGAGTTAGTCTCTGTCACTTATATTGATGGTTTAGGTCAAAATAATACTCTTGGCAATTTCAGTGCTACAAATGTAAATTCGATTTTGATAGAAATTTCAGGAATAGTACAATCTTTTACCATAACATTAACTGATGAACAAGGTGATGGTTCTGGGTCTTCAAACATGAGTATTAGTTTTAGTCCAGTTACCTATTGTATAAACAATTTACAATGCAATACAGATAGTGATGGTGATGGTGTATGTGATGATTTAGACATATGCCCCGGGTTTGATGATAATTTAGATAGTGACAATGATGGTACTCCTAATGATTGCGATGAGTGTCCAAATTCTGCAACAGGAGATAGTGACGGCGACGGTGTTTGTGATGATTTAGATTTATGTCCAGATGCTGATGACACTCAGGACATTGATTCTGATGGCATCCCTGATGGGTGCGATACTTGCCCAGATGATGACACAAATACATGTAATGCCAACCCTTGTGGGCCAGACGACTTCTTAATTTGCCACATAAAAAATAATGGGGACACAGTAGAACTATGTGTAAGTGCAAAACAAAGAGAAAGGCATTTATCCCATGGGGATTTTGATGGAAGTTGCTCTGAAATGGCATCTGTTTTAAGTGAAAGAAATAGTGTCAGACTCTACCCTAACCCAGCTAAAACGAGTTTAACTATAGATATAGATAAACTGGCTGAAACAGAATCTGAATTAGAAATATACGATATGTCAGGCAGGCTACTTTTTAATAAAAAAGTGAAAAATGTCGAAAAGGTTATTGTAGACATTACTAAGCAGTATGAGCAAGGTGTTCATTTAGCAATTATCAAAAACAGTAAACAGCGTATTATTAAAAAGTTTGTTATAGTTAGATAATGCAGACAAAAAACCCTTACTATAATTTTAGTAAGGGTTTTTTATAAATCACTTTTTCGGTAATTCAAAAACAGAAAATCAAATCTAGTAAATTCGGTTGTATTTTATCTCTTAAAAACTTGAGTGACCAAATCATCAAAGCAAAAGCTATATAAAATCGTACTGTCTCTATCTTGAATCCAAATCATTTCAAATTAGAATTTATTTCTTTTTAAAGTCACAATGCTAAATTTAAGAATGAATGATTTTTAAATTCAATCCCTAAAATTTCAAATATTTTCAATTTGGTGTAACTTTAATAAAAGTTACAATTCTAAATTTTTAAGACAAATATGCGTATTAGGCTATTTATAATCTTATTGTTTTTATGCTCAAGTTTTTGCATTTCTAGTCAGACCCATATGCAAATTTCTGATTCTATTTTAGGATTAGGCAAAAGTAAAGAAGCCTTACAGCATGTTCTGATGGCTAAACAAGAACAACACACTCCAACTTTTCAAACCTATCTAAACGCGCGACAGTTTTATATCAATGGTATTATTAGAGAAATTGAAGGTGGTCGATCTAAACATTCCGAAGCCTTGGAGTTTACATATAGAGCCAAAAATATTATTGACTCATTAGAAGGTTATACTTATTTTAAATTTCAGATTTCTAATCGTTTATACCACCAGCTTGGATATCTTATAAAATGGAAAGAAAGCTACAATGAAGCTAAACTCTGTTTAAATTACTATTTAGATACCTTATCGATTAAAACCCCTGACGGTTTGGCATTAATAGACGATTTAGGCTATATAAACAAACAATTAGGTGACTACCAAAAATCCTTGGAGTTTTACGACCAGTCAATGGCTATTTATAGAGAAGAATGGCCTGAAGAAAAATGGGACATAGCTATGAATAATATTCGCATTGCAGATAATTATAGAATATTGGGGATGCGAAGAAGTGAATACAATGTACTTAATGAATTGGAAAACTATTGTAAAGACCCAGAGCCAACTCTTGAATATTTTATTAAAACGAAGTGTTACTCTGGGCTCGCTAAATGGTACACATATTACGGTGATATCGATGAAGCAGAGCGCTATCTTTTCAAACAAAAAAAATTAATAGAAAGCTACCCTCCCGACTATGCTAAAGTCAATGAAAAAGAGCAAAGGGAAAGGACTGCATTTCTAAATCTATATGCAGACTTTATTGAATTTTACATAAAAATAGATAATTATAAAAAGGCGAACGATTATTTAAATAAGTATAGGGATTACCTACTTAATAAAAAACTGTTGGGTAAATATGATGTGCGACATGAGGCATTATTCCATTATTATAATTTTAAAATTGAGAAAGCATCTTACGAGGATAAAAAAGAACATTTACTAAAGGCTATTGAAGTTGCGGACTATTATAAGGAAGAATTTCACTTAGATTCTAATCCTTACAAGATTGAACTTCTCGAATTACTCGTAAAAAATAAGGACTACCCAACGGCAACATCAATTTTGAAAGAACTGAATGGTGCTGAAGAGCTTAGAACTTTAGAAAAGTTCATTCTATATTCAAATGGGTATAAAATACATGAAGGTTTGGGAGACCTAAAGGCCGCAGAAGATTTCGCAATTAAGGCGTTTTCATCATTAACGATTTCGGAAAATGCTGAGGAGTTTCAAAAGTCAATTCCTATAGATTCTTTAAAACCTATTTACACAACAAAGGTTGTAGATTACCTGCTCGATATGTCTTCATTTTTAAACAGAAATGCCCAGAAATTACATGGCAAAAAATCCATTTCAGCATCAAAAAACATTGGGTATTTAGCATCTCAAATTTTTGATAAACTTTATTTAGAAACAGAATACACCCAGACCTTATCTGACCTTTATAGTAAAATAAAGATTCAGCTACTCCAAAATGTAAGTTCTGAGAGCAATACAACTGACATTACCAATACTCTTGAAGCTCTTGAGAACAACTATGGCAAACAAACTTGGTATAAATATACGTACCAACAAACCAAGCCGCTCTGGGAAATTCCAGATTCCCTAATTAGCAGGGAGGAAGACCTCACCAATTTAGTAAGGTACTATCATAAAACCATTTATAACGATGATTATTTAGCGACAGATATTGATACTTTGAGGATAAGACTTTCGGAAGCAACATCCGATTTAGACAAATTACAGGATGCCATTAGGGAAAATTTTGGTAATTACACCTCTCATAGTAAGCCAAACTTTTCTTTAGTTGATTTTCAGGAAAAATTAAGGAAAAAGGATGCCGTACTAAAGTATTTTGTGTCTGATGATACCATCCATTTATTTTTAATTGATACTTACGACATCCGCTATTATAGCTTGTCTAATTCTAATGACATACTAAATATCGTAAGCGAAATCAATAGAGGTTTTGAAGATCATCTTTCAGAATTACCAAATATCCATTCGCTCAATACCCTTCTACCCAGAGATATCACAAATTCCAAATATGAAAACGTTACAATAATCGCTGATGGAGAGCTCAATAATTTTCCTTTTGAAATTATTTTCTGGAATGAAGAAATTAATAATAATATGTCTGAGATTACTATTAATTATGCAGAATCCTTACTTCTATATCAAGAACAATTAAAGCAAGACGTAGTCAATTCTCCTTCGGTAGGTCTCTTTACGCACAATTATTCTGGTCAAGAGAGCTTGCCCTCAGTATCGAAAGAAATAGATGCCATTTCAAAATATTTTCAAACCCATGTACATCGCGATTTTTCCTCAGATAGTCTTCTCACAAAAGCTAAAAATTACGATATGCTACACTTTGCTCTACATGCAGAAGTATCTAATGACCCTTCAGCATCATTCTTTAGTTTAGGCAATGAACGCTTTTATATTAACAGCTTTTACAATGAAAACTTACCGGCCAGTCTAGCAGTTTTAAGTGCTTGCGACACTGGAACCGGAAAATATATTGAAGGAGATGGTCTTAAAAGTATCTCTCGTGCTTTTCATTCTGCTGGTGTACCAAGCACCCTTGTTAGTCTATGGGAGGTGGATGATTATTCAACTTCAAAAATCATAACAGGGTTTTACAAATATTTAAAGGAAGGCCATAATAAAGCTGAAGCACTAAAAAAAGCAAAGATCGACTACCTTAATAATACGCAAATGTCTGAGCTCAAACACCCGTACTATTGGGCAGGTATTGTACTCATTGGAAATAAAGAAGCTATTGTTGAACATAATACCTTTTCCTCTAAGACCATTGCTCTATTGAGCCTATTGATAATTACAATTGGTGGGGGAATTATTATATCAAAGAAAAATTTAAGGCAATCTTTTAAGTAATTTATCTGCACTAGATGACCTAGGGTTGTCTTGGTCTTTGGCTATGGTTTCAAGATGAGCTATAGCAAGATTAGGCTGGTCATTAACTATATAAGCAAGGGAAAGGTACCATAAGGAATCTTCAGCCAATGCATCATTATGTTTTATATGGTCTTTAAATGCTTTTATGGCCTCATCATAATTTTTTAATTCTAAATGAGTAATAGCAATATAAAACAGCAGCTCGGATTGGTTGCTTTGATCGTAGGCATTTATTAATTTTAGCTGCGTGGATGCATAATCTCCCTCTTGGTATTTTATAAAGGCATCCTTCAATATATCATTTTCCGTTACCCCACGAGTTATGGGAGTTATCACATTTTCTGGTGTACCATAATATCTACTGTACAAGTTTGCGTTACTGTTATAAATAGTGTCATAAAAATAGATACCAATGAGTACAAGCAATACAGCCGCAGATGTAAACAAAGCCCTTTTTAGATATTTTGGCTTTTGCTGCTCAATTTCTAATTTCTTTAAATAGGATTTAAGAACCTCATCTTCCTCAGTGATGATAGTGTGTTGAAGTAACCTACGTTCATTAAATTCTTTTACAAATTCGTCATTACTTTCCATTAACTTATTGAATCGTTCCTCATCCAAGGTAGAAAGTCTCTCGAACAACTTGCCATCTATTAGTTCATCGAAATTTAGGTTATCATTTTCCATACGAATTCATTTTTAACCTTAAACTTTTTAGGCATTGAGATTTCCTAGTTTTTAAAACACTGGTATTACTGTAATTCAAAAATTCTGTTATTTGAGTATTCGTCAGTCCATTAAAATATAATAGGTTGAGTAACTCCCTACACTTAGGACTAATTTCTCTCAAACATTTTCTTAATCTCATTAGGTGAATTTTGTCAACACCACTATGATTTTCCTCAATTGGCACATCGTAACGCTGCAAGTCCAAATTTTGTAAGGATATACGCTTTTCTCTCTTTTTTGATTTTAAACTATTGATAATCATGTATTTTCCAATTGCGAAAAGATAAGTTTTAATACTTGATTTTAAGTCTAATGTCTTTTTTGCCTTCATATTTCTGTACAACGCAATAATCGCATCCTGATAAATATCAATGCTTTCACTTTCTCTCAGTCCATATTTCTTTTTAGCAAAACCAATGAAAGCTTTTCTATGCTTTTTATAAATATGACCCAGTTCATTTAATCCATCTTGATCAATATCATAATGGTTGCTGTCTATTGGTCTGTTATTCATTTAGTGTTAGAAATAATATAGAAGTTAACGCATTTTAACGAAAATTTAATTCTGAAGCAAAAAAAAGTAGGAAAAACCATTAACCAAATCTCATTTTAATTACTAAATAGATAAAGACAGCATTATATGTTTAACAGCATTACTGTATCTCTGAGTATAAAATTTCGAAACATTTGGACTTTACTATTGGTATTAGTATTAATGGTACCACTCTCCTATTCCCAAAATCTGAATGAAAATTTTACAGCAACGACATCAAGCCAATTTTCATTTAATACTCTGAGCGTAGATGAAGGCCTTTCACAGAATAGTGTTGTAAGTATCGCACAAGATTCAATAGGATATTTATGGTTTGCCACACAAGATGGACTGAATAAATATAACGGTAAGGAATATGTTTACTTTCCAAAGCATTTTGATGACATAACCCGACCAACGTACAGTAAATTAGGAAATATATACGTAGATAGACACGGTTCTATTTGGATAATTACCGCTGGAGGTCAATTAGAAAAGTATAATCAGAAAACAGCCACATATGAGGTGGTAAAGAATATCAATAACGCGAATTCCATTTTTCAGGATTCTAATGACACCTATTATATAAGTACTTCTACAAATAATATATATTCATTTCAACCTAACAAAGTTGATACTTTAAATATTCAATTACCAGATAATTCGCCTTCAATACAACAATTTATAGAGCTCGATAAAAAAGTCATTGGCATTTCTAACACTACGATTTTTGAAATTAGAAATAAACACCTTTTTGAAATTGCCAGCGAGCGGAATGATTTACATTTTAGCTCAGCAGAACTAGACCAATCAGATAATCTTTGGATTGCTACACACGGGCAAGGCATCTGGCTTTTTGATAAATACAAAAACATAATTAAACAGGCTGTTGAATCACCATTCAATCAAATTCCTCAAACATTAAATATTCAGGATTTATTTTTCGATTCTCAAAACCGCTTATGGATAGCTACCTATGGGCAAGGGTTATGGCTGTTAGACCTCAATACTAAAACAAAAATTCATTTCTTGCCAGACAAGCATAATCCCAATAGTATCAGTTATAGAGATATATTATGCATTTACGAAGATTATAACAATACGATTTGGTTTGGTACAGATGGTGGAGGCGTCAGCTATTTCGATGAGCACCTTTTTAAATTCAATGTTATTACTAACAACCAAGTCGCTGAAGGTATTAACATAAACGTTATAAGAAGCATTACTGTAGATGACAATGATAATATTTGGTTAGGCACGTCTGGAAAAGGCTTAACAAAGTATAACCCAAATAAAAATAGCTTTGTGACCTATACCGTTGAAAATTCTGGACTTGCCTCCAACCGGATTATGAGTCTAAAATATATTGACGATACGCTTTGGGTTGGACATCAAGGGTTTGGTTTACAAATAATCGATGAAAAGGGGTTTAAGGATTTCAACATCAATTCTAACCCTGCTTTAGATGCTTTAACCATATGGCATATTTTTAAGGATAGCCAGAACCGATTATGGTTAGGCACTAGGAATAATGGATTGATTCAGTTTGATGCAGAAAAAGGGGTCATAAATCAATACAATAGTACCACAGAACAATCTTTAACCAGTGATAATATTAGAGTCATAGAAGAAGGCCCAAACAATTCCCTTTTTGTAGGCGCTGATGATGGAGGCTTAAACATTGTTGATACAGCTACTGGGAAAGTAGAAATAGTGTCAAACATTCCTTATAAAATCAAATCTCTATTCTTTGATGGGGATAAAATGTTATGGGTTGGCACCAATGGTAATGGTCTTCTAGAATACAATTTGCTAAGCAAAAAGACAAAACTCTTTAATACAGAAAATGGTCTGGCTAATAATGTTATTTATGGCATTCTACCAGATAGTAACGGTAATCTATGGCTCAGTTCTAATCGTGGGCTTTCAAAATTCAACCCTCAGTCAGAGGATATTACAAACTATAGTAACTACGATGGTTTACAAGCTTCAGAATTTAATACTGGTGCATATTTTAAAGATAAAAACGGTACTTTATACTTTGGTGGTGTTGAAGGGCTAAACTGGTTTAAGCCAAAAAATCTTACCCTCAATACCTCTGTACCTAAAACTGTACTCACAAGATTTGAAATCTTTACTAAAGAGCAACCACTAACTCAAGGTCAAAGTTTAAGGTACAATGACAATACCGTAACATTTACATTTGCTGGTCTGCACTACTCACAACCAGATAGAAACCAATATGTTTACAAGCTAGAGAATCATGATAATACATGGCAGCAAGCAGGCAATTCAAATACAGCCCATTATACAAACCTGCCTTCTGGCGACTATACCTTTAAAGTAAAATCAAGTAATTACGATGGTGTCTGGAATGACCAACCTGCTGAATTTTCCTTTACAATTGCTAAACCATGGTATTTAACAAACTACGCCATATCAGTTTATACAATCTTACTGATTCTATTAGTATATATAGTCATCCATTATTTTAAAACACGTTGGAAGTTAAAAATGGAGCTCGCATTAGAACATTCCGAACGAGAGAAATTAGAACAGCTCAGTGATTTTAAATCCAAGTTATATACTAACATATCTCACGAAATCCGAACACCTTTAACCTTAGCTAATGGTCCCATAAATAATCAATTAAATCTTGAAGGCATACCAAATAATTATAAAAAGGACCTAACACTGATAAAGAAAAATTTTGAAAGGTTAATGAATTTGGTAGATCAAATGAGTGACCTAGCGCTTGTAGATACTGGACAACTCAAAATACAAGTCGCCAAAGGAAACTTAAGTAAGTTACTTAAACAACTCATTGAAGCATTTAAGTATAGAGCGAGACAAAAAAACATTGATATAGAAAGTAAAATCAATGGTCTGGATCTGGCATGGTTTGATCAGGATATTATCGAAAAAATACTTTCTAACCTACTTAACAATGCCATAAAATATTCACCCGAAAACTCAAAAATTGTTTTCAAAGCCAATAATATTGATGGCCAGGCCGTACTGACAGTAATCAATAAAAACCTAAATGTTAGCAAAACTGAATTGAATAAGGTATTCAATAGATTCTACCAAGATAATCATCAGTCCGAAGGTATGGGAGTTGGCCTCGCTCTGGTTAAAGAGCTCATTGATTTAAATAGAGGCAATATTGTGGTCAATAACCTCAATGAACATTCAATACAGTTTACCGCATCCCTACCCATAGAGGAAAGCAGCTATAGACAAGATGAAAAAATTGAAACCATATCCATAGAAGACGGTCACGAGGATCTTACCCTAAATGAAGACAAGTCATCTCTTAAGACTATTCTGGTAGTTGAGGACGATACTGAAATTAAAAATCTATTGGTGTCAATACTTTCAAAATACTATAACGTAAAGACAGCAACTAATGGAATGGAAGGCATTAAAATTGCTGAAAAAATACTTCCTAATGTCATTATCAGTGATATAATGATGCCTATAATGGACGGTACTACTTTTTGTCAAAAACTTAGAGCAAATCCATTAACAAGTCATATTCCGTTTATAATGCTCACAGCAAAAGTCGGCAAACAAGCAGAGATTGAGGGCTTTCAATCGGGTGCCGATGCCTATGTCACTAAACCTTTTGATCCAAAAGTTCTCCTATCACGGTTAAATGCAATTCTGAAGAATCATGAAATATTAGAAAAATACTATGGTGACATCCTTTCCATAACACCAAATATAGAATTCTCCAACTCAGAAAACCGCTTCTTAAAACGGCTCAAAGAGGTGTTAGATGATAAATTGACCGACCCAGAACTAACCGCAGAGCGTCTAGCACAATTAATGAGCATAAGCCGTACTAATCTTCACAGAAAATTAAAGTCCATCACAGGAAAATCAACCACAGAATATTTAAGATACCAACGACTTAAGCTGGCAGAAGGATTGTTAAAAAGGTCTGATGACAATATCAATGAGATAGCCTATAAAATTGGGTTTAATTCTCCTTCCTATTTTTTAAGATGCTTCAAGAAAAAATACAACTGTACGCCAGAGGAGTACAGAAAAACCGCATAAATACTACACTTAAGCTCTAACGCAACGTATGTTCAATACTTTGAAACATATACACAGTACAGCTATAATTTAGGAAACTACATTTACACTCACCATTACTTAGAGAATGGGACATTAAGGTTTTATTTCCATTATTCGGAATTAAGATTCTTACAATTCGGAGTTTAAATAAGCACGTTAACAACCATCAGTTATGAAGGTCATAAAACCAAAGTCCAATAAAGAAGAGGACACAACAATTTTTATGGGCATCGATCATCTAAGACCGGGTAATTATCAACTAAAGCTCACATTTAATAATGAGGTCGTTAAAACCTTAAAGTTTAAAAAAAGCGAATCGAACAATTGAGTAACACATAACATAAAAGCTATTAAATAACATACGCTATGGAAACAACAAATTCTAAAATACAAACAAGTGAAGGCAAGACGACAGCTATAATAGCTTACATCACCATTTTTGGTCTAATCATAGCCTTTATAATGAATAATGACAAGAATAATCCCTTCGCAAAATACCATATAAAGCAATCGCTAGGACTGATACTTGTAGCCTTTGCTCTGGGTGCCGTTGGTTTAGTGCCCATTTTAGGTTGGATTATCAATTTAGTCGGAATTTTTGTGTTGACCTATATGTGGATTATGGGGCTGATCAATGCCATCAACGAAAAGCAAAAACCAGTTCCTATTCTCGGGGAAAAGTTTGAAGAATGGTTTAAAAATATTTAGACATAAAAGTTTAGAAATCTAGGTTAAACATTAGTTATCAAATAACTAAACCCTAAAAAAACAAATATTCATTCCAAAATAAACAAAATCATGAAAGCGCTACACAATACCATTTATTCGAGCTTAAAGCAATTTGCCTTATTACTATTTATACTCTTTACTGGTTACGCTTTAGGTGCACAAAATTTCCGAGACAATTTAGCAAACGACTCTATTGGGGAATGGCCAAGAAATTGGGATGTCGTTAATGGATCTGTGGCAGTCAACGCAATACAAGGTCAAAAAGTCATAGATATAGCTAACAAGGCCATTATTAAACCAATCGTCGATGATAAAATAGACAATTATTTAGGCGACACCTTTACAATAGAGTTCGATGCCTTTTTTGAAAAAGACAAAAAAATGAGTTACCAGCATTACCAAATCCGTTTATGGAATGGCTTTAACTACCATGTTGGGAATACGAGGATGGTACCAATCAACATTGGGAGAAACGGCGCAAAAACCAGGATTGTCAACCCCACTGCAATGCAAATAGAAAAATTCTCTAACTACGAACATCCAAAAAATTTATATGATGCAGAGAGGAAAACTTTCGGTGAAACGTGGAGGCATATAAAACTCACTTACGATAAGGGTTACGTTAAGTTATTTATAGATGATGAGCAAATTTTTATTATTCCAAGGTTTCCAATTAAGCCCACAATGTTTTCCATTGGAGCTACTGAATATACCTCGGATAAAAACGAAAGGAGGTCGGCAATTGCAAATATCGACTTACAAAACGCGCTTAATCCAAAAACCGATGCAACAAAACTAATTGTTATTGCAGATAAAGAAACAGGAAAAGTTATCAACATGGAATTATACGAGACCATGAAAGATGCAGAGACGGTAAAAGCAAAATATCCTAGTGCAACATTTTATCAGGCTATGCTTTACGGTAATTATTCAGTGGTGCCAGTACAAAACTCGGTAATATCCATAAATACCACAAGTCCTTATTTACCCGGAGATCACTTCCTCCCCGGGGATCATTTTCTGCCTGGAGACCATTTCTTACCTGGAGACCATTTCTTACCTGGAGACCATTTCTTACCTGGAGATCATTTTCTACCTGGAGATCATTTCTTACCAGGGGATCATTTTGAAACTGGTAACACATTCAATCTTATGACACAAGATTTAGAGATCTTAAAAACCTCAAAAAAGAGTGTTCTACTCAAAACTATTGGTGAAACGGAAAAAAATTAAAAATCAAATGAAAAATTATATACCGCTTTTAATAGTAATCTTTTTAGCAAATGTATCCTGCTCCCAAAACACCTATACAGGCACCATTGATAACTGGGAAAACAAACAAGCTGAAATTCTTCTGCCTACCTCCGACCCTATTATCGTAGGCAAAGTATCAGAAAAAGGACATGTACAAATAGAGTTAAAAGACGAAATAGCAGATGCTATAGAAGCCTCTTTACAAAAGGAAAATGAAAGAAGTAACATAAATATTATTAGCACTACGGTCGCTAAATCATTTTACTGTGACCCAGAATTTGTAGAGGTTAAAAACGGCGACATTAACATACAAAAATTAACAGGAGGTAGTACTTTTTATGCTGGGGACTTAGAGGCTCAAGAACTTTATGGTCAATTTCGAATTGCAAGCTCTATGGCATTTAGCGACAGTTACTTTTCTTTAGGTAAAAAGGACTTTGTAAAAGGGTACTACGTTAATTTCTTTTATGTAGAAGAAGATGCCTCTGTTAATGGCACGTGCAAATCCGAAAGCTATACCATGGATATGAAAACTATTGTAGAGCTAATTGTTGACTACAATATCAACCTTAAAAAAGGCTGGAACTTAGTGAAGATAGAAGTCGCCGAGACTTATGTCGATGGTGAAAAAATAAGACCTCTAAAAACAGTTATGTCAACAATCGAGGCTATTCCCCAAGACGCAAAATTTATACTATTTGAACAATAAAAGCTATTAAAACATGAAAGCTATACATAATTACTTAGCCATCCTCATTGTAGTGTCCATTACACTAAGCTGTAAAGACAATGCAACAACTATGGACACTAATGATACAGAAACAACAGCATTACAAAACAAAGAGCCCTCTGGCTCAGAAGCGGAAGAAAAACCTCAATTAAACTGGCGAGAAAATGCAGAAGTGTTAAAAAACCTATCCCCGCTTAGTGAAACGGAGTTTAAGGACTGGTTGCCTTCAAACATAGCAGGTTTAAATCAAGAAGACCTTGTTATAAATGCCTATGAAGATTTTGCCACGTTAAACGTCAACTTCAAAAATGGAGACAACTATTTTAAGCTAAATATCATTGATGGAGCTGGTACAAGAGGCTCTCAATTAGTGGCGCCCGCACATAAGATTGCCATCGAAAATTTAGACAGGGATGTCCCCACAGGGTACACCAAAACGGTTAAAGAAAATAACATCATAGCCAGAGAATACTATAAAGAATTAATTAAAGAATATCGAATTCTGTTTTTCTATAACAATCGCATTTATACCACAATAACATCTAACCTCAAAAGAGATGACATCTGGGAGGCGGTTAAAGACCTGGAGTTTGAAAATCTTTTCAAATAAGCAACAACATAAATCTTAAATCAACACTTTAAAATCAATACAAAATGAAAACCAAGATGATGATAAAAACCGTAAAAACATGTATCACATTCGTATTTGCATGCGCCACCTTAGTAACAATTAGCTGCTCTAGTGGCGATGACAGTCCTGAAGATGAACTTATTACAGAATGTAATGGATTAGACGAGATCATCGCTGAATATTCTGAAGCCACAGACATTTTTTTCAATAACCAAACCGAAAACAATTGTGAAGCCCTAAGAACTAAAGCCTTAGAACTTATAGAAAAAATCGAAACCTGTCCTCAGGTTATAGACCAATATGATGCAATACAAGAAGCAGCTCAAGAATGGAGAGAAGTGGATTGCTCAGAGTTTGATTAATAAAATGAGCGTATGAGTCCTTTTCTGCTTAAATGTTAAAAATGTTATCAGCAATTAAAATAAAAATTATGTACAAAACACTATTACTTTCTCTCTTGCTTTTTGTTAATGGTGCTTTACTGGCACAAAATGAGTTTATTACAACTTGGGAAGCATCCAATGCTGATCTTACTATTACTATTCCAACAAATCCAGCAAATTATGTTTATAACTACACTGTTGATTTTGGCGATGGCACAATATTAAACAACCAAACCGGAAATACTACTCATACCTATGCCACTCCAGACATTTATACAGTAAAGATTTCTGGAGACTTCCCCTCTATTAATGGTTTTTTATTATCTCTCAACAATGATAACGATGACTTAAAGTCTGTAGAACAATGGGGCGATATTCAGTGGCAATCTATGGCAAAGGCTTTTAAGGACTGTATTTTTTTGGAAATAAATGCTTCAGACACGCCTGATTTAAGCAATGTAACAGATATGAGTGAGATGTTTTTGAATGCTGAAAGCGTTAACCACCCTTTAGATAACTGGGATGTGTCTAATGTGACGGATATGACCTCTATGTTTAATCAAGCTAATAATTTTAACGGAGCTTTAAACACTTGGGATGTGTCTAATGTAACAAGTATGTGGCTTATGTTCTCAAATGCAAACGCTTTTAATCAACTCTTAAACGGTTGGAACGTCTCTAATGTAACAAATATGAAAGGGATGTTTTTTGGAGCAGATGCTTTTAATCAACCTATAGACAATTGGGATGTCTCCAGTGTAACAGATATGGAAGATATGTTTAATCGCGCTACAACCTTTAACCAACCTCTGGACAACTGGAACGTTTCTAATGTAACCAATATGAGAAGTATATTTTCACTGGCATTTGCTTTCAATCAACCTTTAAACAATTGGGATGTGTCTAATGTAACAAATATGAGAGAGATGTTTTTGGAAGCAGTCGCTTTTAACCAAGCCTTAAATAATTGGGATGTATCTAATGTAACGGATATGAGCTTAATGTTTCAAAGTACAAATGCTTTTAATCAACCTTTAGACAATTGGGATGTGTCCAATGTAGCGGATATGGAATCTATGTTCCGTTATACCAATAGTTTTAACCAACCTTTAAATAATTGGGACGTCTCTAATGTGTTTACTATGGCATATATGTTTCAAAACACAGAAGCTTTTAATCAACCTTTAGACAATTGGGATGTATCCTCAGTAAATTTTATTAATCGTATGTTTAATAACTCTGTATTTAACCAAGACTTGTCTTTTTGGGACTTTAATGTAATTAATTATGGTCAATTTATTGCTAACAGTGCAATGGACATTCAAAACTTTGATTTGTTATTAGACCGTTTTGCACAACTCAACATTGAAAATGCTTCTTTAGATGCCGATGGACTTGAGTTTTGCAATCTTCTTACTCTTCAATATTTACAGGATGAGCTCAATTGGAATTTTGATAATTTGGATGTTGTTTCAGACCTTGGTAGTGATTGTAATTTAAACTATATAAGAGGGAACGTAAAGTTTGATGATATTGGAGATGGTTGTGATGAAAACGATCAAGATGCACATCAACTAATAGTTAGCATAGATAATGGACAAGAAATTGTAAGTACGCTAACTAACCAAAACGGAAATTATACTTTTAACGAGGTTCAAGGGTCTTACGATGTAAGTCTAATTTTACATTTACCATACTATTTCAGTGTCTCACCACCAAGTCAAACGGTGACTTTTTCAGGTACCAATGAAATACAAGACAACATAGATTTTTGTATTACTGCCAACCAGAATATTGAGGACTTAAGTGTAAACCTCTTCCCAGTAAATGCTGCGATACCAGGATTTGAATCTATTTATGAGCTTGTTGTATCTAATAAAGGGACAGAATCAGTCTCAAATGTTGAGGTTGTTGTAGGTTTTGATGCAGCCAAACAAAGTTTTGTTTCAGCTAGCCAAGCACCAAGTAGCACAACATCTAATTCAATAGTATTTACACTATCTAATTTACCAGTCTTTGATTCTGAAGTTTTATATTTCACATTACTCAATGTGCAACCACCTGGTTTAAATAGTGGGGACAAACTTACCCTTACCGCTGATGTCAGTCCAAATACAAATGATTTGACTCCTCAAAACAACACGGCTATATTGGAGCAAACTGTAGTGAATTCTTTCGACCCCAATGACAAACTCGTGACACAGGGCGATGAAATTTCAATTGATAATATTGATGAATATTTAGATTATAAAATTCGTTTTCAAAATGTGGGAACGGCCAATGCTATTAATGTTAAAATCACGGATACCATCAGTGATAAGTTAGATTGGACGACTTTTCAACGCATTAATTCCAGTCATGATTATCGATTAGAATTAAAAAATGAAGAAGAAATCAATTTTATTTTTGACAACATAAATCTACCGTACCAAAGCGTAGATGAAGAAGGCAGTAATGGCCATGTAAGTTTTAGGATTAAACCTAAACCCAATGTACAGGTTGGCGATAACATAGAAAACAAAGCCTATATCTTTTTTGATTTTAACGCACCAATTATTACCAACACTGTTTCTACAGCAATCGTGGATAATTTGGGCTTAGATGAATTAACAGGAAGTGAATCCGTTACACTGTCACCAAATCCAGCATCGCATCAGGTTGAAATTATTCATAACTCAAGTATTAATATTCATAATGTTGAACTTTATTCTGTAGTCGGAAAATTGGTAAAGACCTATAAAAATTCAACGTTGTTAGACATCAGTCAGCTAAACAGTGGGCTTTACTTGATGAAAATAGAGACACCAAATGGAAGTCTGATTAAAAAACTAATTATAGTAAACCAGTAAAAGGGTGTAGCTCTAAGTAAAAAAAGAGTTTCTATTCCTTTTGAATAAAAATTATGAAAAATCTAAAAATTCATCCTTTAAACACAATACTATGAAAATTATAAAATTATACATATCGCTTTTAATATGTGTGCTGTTCTTCTCAGTAAGCAACGCACAAAATGGCATCAACTACAAAGCAATCGTTAAGGACAACCTAGGCAACGTCGTAGCCAACCAGACCATAGACGTACAGTTTATGATCCTAAAAGGTACAGCCCAGACTTTGGTCTATCAAGAAACCCATACCCCACTCTCGGATGATAACGGTATTATTATCGTCAATATTGGTGAGGGTACAACTGCAGATGATTTTGCTGCATTAGATTGGGGAGACGATACCCATTTTTTAAACGTTCAGATCGATATCGGTGCTGGACTTGTAGATATGGGTACGACTGAGTTTAAAACAGTGCCTTATGCGCTTTACGCGGAATCTTCTGGTAATAGCAGTACAGCAACAGGGCTAGAAGCCATTGATGAAGGTAATGGAACTGCATGGCGTTTAATAGGTACAGACCCTAATCTTTGGTCAACTTTAGGAAATGGCAGTGTGGATATGAACACCGATATGGATCCAGCCTTACTTGGTTTATCAGAATTACCAGAGGCTACAATTGGTGATTATAGTTTTCAGGCTGGTAATACCAATTTTGCCACTGGCTCAACCAGTGTTGCTATGGGTCAAAGAAATTTTGCGTCTGGCATAAGTTCAATCGCCTTAGGTGATTATAACACGGCATCTGGAGGTGTATCAATCGCTATGGGAACATCTTCTAGGGCAACTGAAAATCAATCCGTTGCAATAGGTAGTTATTTAATTGCTGATGATCTTAGTTCTTTTGTTGTTGGTGAGTTTAATGATCAAACAGAATTAGACAATGTACTTTTTCAAGTTGGAAATGGCGTAGGTATAAATAATAGGTCCAACGCTTTTAACGTAGATGCCAATGGTGTTATAACAGCACCTAGTTTTGATATTGCAGAGATAACGGATGACAAAGCCCTAATTACAAAAGAATATTTTGAGGCTAACGGAACTTCAGCAACAGGACTAGAAGCTATAGATGAAGGTAATGGACTAGGCTGGCGTTTAATCGATAGAGATCCCGCTAATTATGGAAATATCGGTAGTAATGCTATCGACCTAAGCCGAAGTGATATTGCTAGCAATACTTTTGGAGCTACTGGTTCAACTTCCGTAGCTATTGGTGTCCAAACTGAAGCATCTGGTCTTTATTCTTTTGCCGCAGGAATTAACACCATCGCTTCTGAAGCCCAAACTATAGCTTTAGGAAATGGAACAGAAGCTTCTGGTAACCAATCTACTGCAATGGGTCTCTTTACTATAGCCTCTGGAGACAGGTCAACTGCTATGGGGAATGCTACTACAGCATCTGGACAAAATTCTACCACAATGGGATGGCGTACTGAAGCATCCGCTCAAAATTCTACGGCAATAGGCAATAAAACAGTAGCTGATGATGATAATGGAACAGTGATTGGACTATATAATGATAACACAACTAGTACAACTTCTCTATTTCAAGTAGGAAATGGGACAGATACTGCAAACCGATCCAACGCCTTTAATGTTGACCTAAACGGAACCATTACAGCACCTAGTTTTGACATCTCAGAGATAACAGATGACAAAGCCTTAATTACAAAAGAATATTTAGAGGCTAACGGAACTTCAGCAACAGGGTTAGAAGCCATTGATGAAGGTTTTGGTACTGGCTGGCGTTTAATCGATAGAGATCCTGCTAATTATGGAAATATTGGCCGTAGCGCAACTGATCTAAGTAGTAGTTTTGAACCTAGTAGTTCTCACGGAGCTATAGGCTCGTATTCTTTTGCTGCAGGATTAAACACGATTGCTTCAGGTTCTGATTCAGCAGCTTTCGGGTTCGAAACAGAAGCTACAGCTTTTCAATCAACTGCTATGGGAAATCTTACTACGGCTTCTGGAAGCGCTTCTACTGCTATGGGAAATGCTACTACTGCCTCTGCAGAAGCTTCTACAGCGATGGGGTCTTCTACAATTGCCGATGATGAAAATGGAACGGTAGTCGGAGCCTATAATGATAATACTATTACAACAACATCACTATTCCAAGTCGGAAATGGGACAAATAATGCCAACCGGTCTAACGCATTTACTATTGAAGCAAATGGTACAATAACAGCACCAAGCTTTGATATTGCAGAGATAACGGATGACAAAGCCTTAATTACAAAAGAATATTTAGAGGCTAACGGAACTTCAGCAACAGGGCTAGAAGCTATAGATGAAGGTAATGGACTAGGTTGGCGTCTTACCGGTAGGGATGAAGCTTTTTATGGCACTATTAATATTGGTGCTGTTGACTTTAGTACTAGTCAACAGAATACTGATACAAATGGTGCTACAGGTGAATATGCCTTTGCTTCAGGTGTAAATACTTTAGCATCGGGTAATCGTTCTACAGCATTAGGAAACTTTACCACAGCATCTAGCTATGCAGCTACCGCTATGGGAAGTGGTGCCTCTGCTTCTGCAGATGGAGCTGTAGCCATTGGTCTGGATAACAGTGCAATTGCTTTTGGATCTGTGGCCTTTGGTTTCAATACCATTTCAGACAACGAGTACGCGACTGTATTTGGTGCATATAACGATAATACAATATCGTCATCGTACTTATTCCAGGTAGGAAACGGGACTTTTACGACACGATCTAACGCCTTTAATATCGATGAGGATGGAACAATTCTCGCACCTTCTTTTGACATTGCCGAAATCACAGACCCAAAAGCATTAATCACCAAAGAATATGCAGATGCCAATTACGCAGGCGGTGGTTCTGGGGCTTCGCCAACAGGTTTAGAAGCTATAGATGAAGGAAACGGCACTGGCTGGAGACTTATTGGGAAAGATCCCGCATATTATGGAAATATTGGTGCCAATGCCATTGATTTTAGCATTAATAATCTGGCAACTAGTTCTACTTTGGGAGCATCTGGAAGTAACTCATTTGCTGCTGGAATCGAAACCTTAGCGTCAGGCAATGGCTCTGTAGCCATGGGATTTGGGACCAAAGCGACTACAAATATATCTACAGCAATTGGAGCTTTATCAGAGGCAACCGGAATATACTCACTAGCCACAGGGTATGACACCAATGCTTCTGGCGAATCATCTACAGCTATGGGTAACGCTACAACAGCCTCTGCTGAAAACTCTACTGCAATAGGTTTAGGAACAATAGCTGACGATATAAATGGAACAGTAGTCGGAAAATACAATGATAACACCGCTACGACAACTTCCCTATTTCAAGTGGGTAATGGCACTAGTTTCAGCAGATCTAATGCCCTCTCGATTCTTGAAAGTGGAGAACACACCATTAACAGTACAAGTACGGGTTTAATAATCAACCCTGGTTCAGACTCTTCAGATGATGGTGTTCAAGTAAATAATCCAGGCGGTACTGGTATTCAGATTTTAAATTCTGTCGGTACTGGTATTCAGATTTTAAATCCTGGAGGGAGTGGTATTTCAGTTTTAGATGCTAGCAATAGTGGAGTCTTTGCTCGTAGCTTAATTTTTGGAGGTGCTTTTATTGGAGATACTGGAGGTGTTTTTGCATCAACAGGAAACGATACCAACCCAGATATTGTATTGGGTGGTACAACCGGTAGTACGGCCACTGGTGACGATGGTATTATATCCTCAGATCCAAATTATTCAGGTAGCGACATCTTTTTACGTAGTTACGATGCTGTTTCGGTTTTTCTCGATTACGATAATAATGAAACCGGACAATTTGAAATTAAAGCAGGTGATGGTAGCGAAATTTTTGAGGTAAGCGAAACAGGCAACGCGACACTCGCTGGTACTTTAACTCAAAACTCAGATCGCCGCCTTAAAAAGGATATCACAGCTATAAACTATGGTTTAAACGAAATACTTCTACTACAACCAAAAATCTACAACTGGAAAAATAGAGAGACCGAAAAGAAGTCCTTAGGTTTAATCGCTCAAGAGGTACAGCCCATCATTTCAGAAATAGTAAATGCGCAAGATGATGAACAAAAAACTCTGGGTATTAGTTATACCGAACTCATACCTGTCTTAATAAAAGCCATACAAGAGCAACAAGCTATTATAGACAATCAAAAACAAGTGATAACAAGCCAGGAGCAAACTAATACAAAGCAAACAGAGGTATTACAAGCGTTACTAGATAGGGTTGAAGCTTTAGAGAAACAATCCAAAATATCTCATATAGAATTAGCAAAAAACTAAAAACCAATGGACAAACTATATAGTTTAAGAAATAACGTCAATTCGAGTGTCCAGACTTTCGTGAAAAATGTCTGGATGTATCGAGAAGGATATAAACGCTTTCTGCCTTTGACTTTGCTCTTTGCACAATTAAGCGTAACAGCACAATCTATAGAAAAATTTTCTATAGACAGCGGCGGAGCAAATGCCAGCCAATCTGGTATTGAAGTAAATTATACAATTGGCGAAGTGCATGTTAGTGAGTTGAGTACAGCCTCAGTAAACATCTCAGAAGGGTTTATCACTAAACCCTTTAATGTGTTAATCAGTCCTAAAGTACTTCTTCAAGGCCCCTTATTAAATCCTGAAAATGCAGGTTTAATGAATGACCACCTTAGAACTAATGTATACATACCAACAACGAGTCCTTATTTAGATAATGCAACATGCGATGTGTCAGTTTTTAACACAGATGGTAATGATGCTATTGTAGATTGGGTTTGGGTGGAGTTACGGTCTTATTTAGATAATACGATTCTTTCAAATGGTAAATCCGCGTTGTTACAAAGAGATGGAGATGTGGTAACTACAGATGGCGCTTCTAATTTAATGATGAGTGCATCACCTAAGAGTTACTATGTCGTTATTAACCACAGAAACCATTTGGGAGCGATGAGCCAAAATACTATTGGATTAAAAGAAAGCACAACAGTTGTGGACTTTTCAGACAATGATTTTATAACTAGTGGTTCTAATGCTAGAGTTCAACTGAGCTCTGGAGAAATGGCGCTCTGGTCTGGTGACATTACAACTACTAATACCATTAAATTCTCAGGGACCAATAACGACACAAATACCATTAAAGACATGGTACTTACTGATCCAGCCAATGTATTAAACTTTATCACATTTTCATCACAAGGCTATCTCATCCACGACATTGATCTCAACGGTATTGCCCGATTTTCAGGCGCTGGAAGCGATAGTAATATAATAAAAGACAACGTTCTTGCCTTCCCTAATAACGCATTAGGGTTTATAACCTACACAATTAACGGAACTGTACCAGAAACAAATAATAATTAAATATTACAATTATGAAAAACTTTTACTTTCTACTCTTATTTTTCCTGACAATTAATTTTACAATTGCTCAGGGCTATACCTTTGGTATTGTGCACAATTCTGATTATAACTTTTCAGTGGTTGCCATTCCAGATTTCGATGTTACAGACTCGGATTTGTCAGATGTTGGCTTCACACTTATGCTACCCGAAGGAGATGCTGATGTTGAAAATCTTACCCAGTTCAATGGAAGAACTTGGGATCTCACTGAAGTAACTGCAATACAATTAACAGGTCTTGGAGTCGGAGATGGCACCCGAGATGCCTTTGTATTGGTCTTACCACCAGGACAAACCATTCTATCCCACACAACGGGGAACCCAATTACTTTGTTAACTTTTGATATCAGTAATATGCCAACTATTGGTCAGATGGAATTACTACCTAACGATGACCCAATTGCCATAGGCCTTAGTGGTGCTGCTAATAGTTTTTATAACTCTAACATAGATAACACCACAACCCAAGATTACTTTGCAGGGTTTGAGATGGGGCAAGAAAGCTATTCCTTTAGCACATTAAGTACTGAAACCTTAGAACAAGGCATAGATTATGTGTCTTTATATCCAAATCCTACTTCTGAAACATTTAGTGTGTCGTCAAATGTAGAAATTGAAACTATTGAAATCTATGATGTTTTAGGAAAAAATGTTTTAACATCATCAAAAAGTAAAACTATTGAAATAAGACATTTAGATACAGGTCTATACTTGTTAAAGATAAAAACAGCAAATGGAAATATCACTAAAAAGTTAGTGATTGAATAATATTAAAAGTGCTATTAATTGGGAAATTAAGGAAATTACAAACGGAAGAAATTCTTGATGTAGTTTCCTTTCCTTTTACATTAAAAACAAAAAAACCCTTTACAAAGGATGCAAAGGGTTTTTATTAATCACGCCAAAGGCGTGGTTAGATTTTCTAAAATAATGTCATAAAAAAGACCCAATCGTTTGATTGGGTCTTTACAATACTGATAGTATCATCAGTACAAAAAAGGCGGCGACCTACTCTTCCACAGTAAGCAGTAC
>NZ_JBHNWH010000012.1:0-111432 GCF_046720935.1 Winogradskyella sp. A3E31 | reverse complement strand
GATTGTGTTACCGTTGGCGTTGCATTACAATTGTCCGAAGCTGTTGTAAGATTAGTATAATCAGGAATGGTGAACTCACAATTAGCATCCGGGTTGACATCAAAGTCAGCTACAGTAGTAAGACTTGGTTTTGTATTATCTGCAACCGTGACTGTAGCTGTACAGCTATCACTATTTCCAAACAAATCCGTTACAATTAGATCCACTGAATTGTTTCCAATATTGGAACAATCAAAATTCGTTTTGCTTAAGGTTATGGTGTCGATTTCACAATTATCCGAGGAATTGTCATCAACTTGGTTTGCTGTTATAGATACTTCACCAAACTCATCCAGAAAAACTGTAATATCTTTGCATGAAGCCACAGGATTAACAGTATCTCCAATCACTCCAGAAAGTGCCGTTAAATTATAGGCAGGGTCATTTGTTAGACCACTGTATTCAAAAATGTTTACAACATAATTGGTAAATGGTGTTAGGTTTACAATATTAATATCGCCTGAAGCACCATTGTAAACTACAAACCCATTACCCAAAGAATCACCTGAACCATAATTTAGTTGTCCAACATATTGTGTACCTTGAACAGGTAATGTATTTAATGGATCTTCACTCACCACTACAATTCTTGCTATCCCATCCCCATTGGTCCAACTTATAGTGTTACTTGCATTACACGGATCGGCATTGTTATAATTAGTTGCTTGGTTGGGTGGAGATGCTGTTGCCTGAGATGCTGGTAAAGCGGGTTTTAAATAAAACTTGCCTGAACTTGTAATGGCATATTCATAGAAAGCAAAATGATAATCTGTGCCAACATTTAAGCTACTCATTGTAAAATTTTCACCAATGCCATCATATACAACTATATTGCCATCACCAATCACGTCACCAACATTATAGCTTGTTAAATCAGTTGGATCTGAATTTACAACACCTCCGGCTTTTGCCAATACAATTCGGTGTAGTCTATCTCCTTTAGTGAAGCTTACATTAAATGATGTTCCTCCTATATTACTGAATGACGCATTTGTTACTTGTTGCGTAGGTGGTGTTTCACTATACGTTTCTGTGCTAAATGTATAGGCTGGTTTTAAAAATAATTTGGTGTTAAATGCCCCATTGAATTCATAAACGGCAAAATGGTAAATTGTATGAGGTTGTAAGTTAGTTACTGAAACGAAATCATTTAGACCTTTTTGGACCACTATATTACCTCCACCTAAATCTTCTCCTAATGTAATATCAGAGTTGGCATTATATTCATTAAAATCTATAGGGTCAATGTTTACCTCTTCATTAGCCCTTACCACGACCAATCTTCCTTGTCCGTTACCATTAGTCCAGCTACAATCAATGGAATATGGTGTTCGAGTATTGATAAAATGCTGACTGGCTTGTATAGTGGGGTATGTTAATGTGGACTGATTACCATCTAAATAAGGACTTGTTAAATACAATGTATTTGTATCTGTGCCATTGTATTCAAACACTCTAAAATAATAAGTACTTGAATGGTTCAATCCGGTTACTCTAAAACTTCCTCCTGTTCCATCATAGACTACCATATGTCCGTTTCCTAAATCAAAACCATCACTAAAATCGTTAGTACCATCATCGTATTGTAATCCGTCTTGAGGAACAATACTGGGATCTATTGGGCTTCCTTCTCGTGCAATTACTACACGTCTTTGACCATCACCTGGGGTAAAACTAATATCTTGAAGAAATGTTGTTCCTGCCTCTCCAGGTGTGAAACCGCTAGAAGCTACTGTAGGAGTTGATCCTCCTAATGTGGTTACACTTTCGATCGTGCTTCCAGGACGTAAATAGACTTTACCATCATCGCCATTATATTCAAAAAGCTGAAAGTAATAGGTTGTACCAGGTAGTAATCCTGTTATAGGATTAATGGAGAAGGCATCATCTCCATCATATATAACGAAATTGCCTGATCCGTTAATTTCACTAGAAAAATGACCAAAGGTTGGAGTTGAAGAATAATCTTCTAAATCTTCAGGAATGTTTGAAGGCAAATCTACAGGACTTCCTTCTTTTGCAACTAAAATTCGACCGTTACCATCACCCACGTCCCAGCTTACCTCGACACTATTAGCCGTAATATTAGAAAATATAATATTACTTCCTTGTGTTGTTGGAGCATCTAAAGTTGCTTGGCTTATTGCGGCTACTGGATCACCATCATCATCATTTGTGGTGAGATAGGACGTGTTGCTTCCAGTTCCATTGTATTCGTATACCTTAAGATGATAGGTTGTGTTTTTTTCTAAACCAAGTAGGGTAAATCCACTTGTCGATGGAGATGCGACTTCGTTTTTATGGACTACATAGTTAAAATCATCAAGCTTGTTTTCATTATTATTTGACGATGGGCCAATTTCTCCAAATACAGGATAAGCCTCATATTCATCCCCGTCGGAAGGAATAATTGGGGTATGTCCATCTAAAGTTGCTACCACAATTCTACGGCTGCCATTTCCTTTGGTAAAGCTTACGCTAAATCGATCACCGTCTATATTATTTGTACTTATGTTAGAAGCATTATTGGTTGGAGGACCTAAAGTAGTTTGGCTAGTAAAAACTGCTGGACGCAGATATATTTTGTCACTTGATGGTGAGCTGGGATTGCCATTAAACTCGAATAATGCAAAATAATAGGTTGTGCCAGGGTTTAAATCCCTAATCAATGCAGAGGAAGCTGTACCTTGATAGACACCATAGGTATTGGGATCTAGTCTATACAATGAGCTTGCTGCATATCTCGAATTGGTATAATAAAATTCTAAATCTTCTGGTTCCCATGTAATTGGGTCTACAGTACTCGCTGCTATAAAGGTTCCATTACCATCTCCACCAGTCCAATTAATAGTCATTTGATTACCTTGGATATTAGAAAAAGTTATTGTATTTGGTTGTGTGGATGGGTAACTTAAAGCCAAAGCAGTTCCTTTTGAGCTATCATCAGCGGAGGTATAATAGTAGCTGTCGGTAGCATTTTCATTAAAGTCGAAAATCCTAAAATAATAGGTAGCTCCTGGTTCTACATTTCTTAAATTTCCGGTACTGAAATTACCATTATATATTACATAATGTCCACTTCCAAGATCTGTCCCATCACCAAAGTTTTCATCTGCGATATAATTGGAACTATGTAGTGTTGGTATAATGGCATCATCTATGGGAGTGTCTTTTCTCACAATAACAAGACGTTTGGCACCATTACCTTGAGAAGAAAAGTTATAAAAAATTCTACTAGCATAGGAGGTGCTTGTAAAGTTTGTTGAAGCAATTGTAGGAAAAGAAGTCGTTGTAACACTTGTTTCTACACCAGGCACTCCTCCTTGAGATGGTTGTGAAGTTAGAAACAGTTTTGAGTTAAAAGCAAGTCCGTTATATTCAAACATTTTAAAATAGTAGGTACTATTGGCTTCCAGATTTGTTATAGTTTTAGGGGATAAATTTGTAGTGTTTGAAACCACATAATTTCCATCGCCTAAATCGGTACCATTTCCAAAAGTAGTACTAGTGGAATAACTTGTAAAATCAACAGGTTCAACATTTACAGGAGCATCTTTTCTCCCTATTATAATCCTACCTTGACCATCTCCAGCCGTGATATTTAGGGTTAGTCTGTCACCTTCAATATTGGTAGTGGTTAGAAAACTACCTTGAGCGGTTGGTGTTGTTAATGTTGTTGCATTACCAGCTAAAGGTGTTGTATTATATAAGGTTTCAGTTCCACTACCATTATATTCAAAAATCTTAATATAATAGGTTGTATTAGAGTTAAGTCCTCTTATTACTGAATTATCAAAATTAGTATCATTGATTACATAGTTGCTATTACCTGAGCTATCACCACCATCACCTAAATCATCACCATCACCAAATGTTAAATTATGGGAATAGTCTAAACCGTTTTGAGGCAATACATTAACAGGACTGCCTTGTCTGGCTATAACAACACGTCGTTGTCCTGAACCTCTTTCAAATTCATACCTAAATTCGTCAGTATCAATATCCGAAACTATCAATGAAGTTGCTGGGCTGGAAGGTGCTACGTATGTACTTTGTGAGCCTGTATCGCCGGCAATGCCTCCTTGTGACGGTTGGGATGTGAGATATATTTTATTGCTACCTGAACCATTATATTCAAATATTGCAAAATGGTAGGTATGGTTAAACGCTAAGTTAGTAATATCAACACTATTACCGGAAGAGCCGTTGTAAATGACGTAATTACCGGTAGATCCTATTTGACTTGAAAAATGTCGAAAATGGGTATGAGCGGTGTAATCTATTCCATCTGTTGGTTCAATATCTACTGGAGCATCTTCCTTGGCAATAATAATACGACCCGAACCATCTCCGTTTGTAAAATTAATTGTCATGGTTGTTGCATCTGCTACAAACGAAGAAAAGCTGGCTTGACCTGTTGGTGTAGTAAGTGCATCTGTTGTTGCCTCACCATGGAGTACAGGGTCGTTTAAGTATTCTCCAAGTCCAAAAGAATTGTTTCCTTCAAATATTGTAAAATAGTATGTTGTATCTGATGAAAAGCCTGTAAGTGTTATACTAGATGTTAAAGGTCCAGAATAAACGATAAAACCCGCACCTTGACTAAATCCACTAGTACCATAATCAACAACTCCGTCAGATGTAAATGTGGAGAATGGAAAATCTACAGGGTCTGTATAACCACCTTCATTTGCTACAATAAGTCTTGAATTTCCATCACCAGGCGTAAAACTTATTGTAATGGTTGATTCTGTCGTATCCTCAACAACAAATTCTGTTGAAGGGTTACTTGGCGTTTGAGCTATTAGCCAAACAGGAATAAGTAATAATATAATTAGAATTTGGTTCTTAGGGAAAAATAAAATCTTTGTCATGGGTTGGTTTTTTATGTTTTCAACAGCAAATAAATTGATCGTTGGTGCTATGTGTATTTTATCTATTTTCTAGGGATATTCAGCATTTCTTAGTCGCATCAGCAAATCATTTTAAGGATTTTTTATTCTCTTATTAGGATTATAAAAAATTATGTCACCTAGCAGGTTATTATGTTTTGAAAAATTAGGACGCAAATAGCAATATCATCTCTACATCTAGCAATATCTGCAGCTACTTTTACTGTTGTTTAATGTGAGCTAGGCGTAGAGAAATTGAGGCTAGTGATTAAAAGTGAGAGTAATAAAAGTTGAATATTTTTCATAATGATAATTGTTTAGATTAGTAGAGTTATATTCAATTATTAAAATCCCATACTCATAAATTGATAATCTGCTTTTTTTAATTCGGTCTTTTTTTCTTCGAGACTTAAAGCTGTCATCGTAAAATTTTGCTTGCTTTTCTTTTTGTATATAGCCGTTATTTCCATAAGTAGAGCATCTTCCTCAAGTACTTTTAATAAAGCTGGATCAAAACCTTTAGGACTGTTTTTATTATTAGCGAATGCAAAAAAGGCACTAAAATTTACGGGAGCATCTAGTGTGAAATATACGTCGGTCTTATAATCTGCGTTTTCTATTTGCATGCCATAACATGTATACCCTAATATGGTTTTGGTACCAATTTCTTTAAAACTGAATTTAGGTTCATTTTTACTCGCTTCTCCTCCTTTCAGTTTTGTTATTTGTGCCATGTTTTGCCCATTCATTACCATGAACATAATCATAATTTGTTCCTTTGCATCCATAACAATACGCATGGTTCCTTGACCTTTTAATTCCTTTGAAGATACGTGCATCCCAAAGTAATCTTTGCTATTTGAATTGATAAGATAATTCATTTGCATAGGGTCATTTTTCTCTGTTATTATTTCAGTTTTATACTCCCAATCAAATTCATAAGCCTTAGGTAATTTTGAATCGTCGATTTTACCTTTTCCCATTAAGCCTTGCATTATTTTTTTAGTAGGGTCTTGTGCGTTTAGAGGTATAAATAAACAGAGGCATAATGTGATAAGAATTATAGTTTTTGTTTTCATGCTGATTTAGTTTTAATTTTTTTGCTTTTTCTTTTTATTATGTTTCCATGGTTCTAGCCCTTTTTCTAAAGGAATTAGTTTCCCCAAAGGCCCAGGCATCAATGATTTTTCCACTGCATCTGGTAGTTTTACATTCACGTCTTCGTAAGTGTAAACAAATTTTCCAGTCGGATGATCTTCTTCTTTAATCTTTGGGTTTGTGGTGTTTATATACAATTCTGCTAATTTTCCTTTCGCATTAAAAAGTATATAGCTTCCAGGATATTCAGGATCGTTATACGTGTATTTAATACAGCTTGCAGAATTGTTACATTTGGTTTTGGAGAGGGTGTAATAAGGGTCATTTTCAAAATGGCTTGGTTTGTAAATAAATGCCAATTCTAATATTAAAAAACTTATTGTAATTCCCTTTTCTTCTAAGACTGTAAATGCTTCCAAATAGGGTTTGGGTGGGAGTTTGTAATATTGAGGAATCATACCTGCCATCATAAAGCCCATCATACCTGAAGAAGCTAATGTTCTTTTTTCGTATTGTTCTATTTCATCATTATAACCATAGATATAGTTCTGGCGGTCTTGATACAATGGTTTTTCCCGATTTCCAGGGATCTCGGTGCGCATGGCAATGCTTTCGGCATCAAAATATTGGGTATGTACAACGGCATCGGTTTCATGGTATAGTTGCATAATCACATCAGTTGTAAAAAAGTCTTTAGCAGAATTGATTACTAACTCTTCTTTACCACTTGAGGCATTTCTGTTTTTTTCATTGTCTGTACTATCAAAGGATACTTCTCTGGTTTTTAGACCTTTTTCTTTGGCGCGCTCTTTAAGCTTATCAAGAAGTTGGGCTTGGACATTAAATCCTAAAAAAAAGAGCGAAAATGAAAGAAGGACTATTTTAAGTTTCATAATTATTGGCTTTAAAAAAAAGGGAATAACTACTTATAATTTCGTTACTCCCAATTTTACAATTAATAGCATCTTTTATTTTTTTAGTTTGAATGACTTTACAACTTTGTCATGCAACATGATGTTGAATATATAATTACCATTTCTTAAGTGATCAATGCTTAAATAAATGTCTTTATGCTTATCCTTTTCTTTAGGTTCATTTAACATAATGCCAATTTTACTAAGCCTGTTTTGGTAAATATGAATTGGGGAAGTTTCTTGATGTTATAAAAGTATATTACAATAAAGAATACGGATATTACGTATGTAACAAAGTGTTGCACTTATGTAACATTAGTAAAAAAAAGCTTAAAATTTATTTTAGAATAAACTCTGTAGGAGTACAGTTATAGGCTTTTTTAAAGCTTTTTATAAAATAAGATGGAGTATTGAAGCCGACCTGATAAGCTACCTCGGATACTGTACTTTTATCTTCTTTAAGCAGTTTCTTGGCTATCTTTAGTCGTTCCGTTCTAATAAATTCTGAGGTAGTTAAGCCTGTTAGGGTTTTTAATTTTCGATGTAATTGCATTCTGCTCATGGACATGCTTTTACTAAAGTACTTTGCATTAAATTTTGGGTCTACAATATGCTCATTAAGAGTTTTTTTAAGGCGTTCTAAAAACCTTTGTTCGGTTGTATTGTTAAGATCGGGATCTATTTCAAAAGTTTTGCTGTATTTGTCTTGTAGCTTACGCCGGGATTCAATAAGTTTTTTAACCTTTAGCTTGAGTTTTTTGTTACTAAATGGTTTTACAATGTAGTCATCTGCACCAGTCTCTAAGCCAACAAGTTCATTTTCTTCACCGCTTTTTGCAGTTAGTAAGATTATGGGAATATGGCTAGTTCGTTCATCTTGTTTAAGATGAGTACATAACTGGAGGCCATTCAATTTTGGCATCATGATGTCACTTATAACTATATCTGGTATAGTACTTAAGGCTTTTTCAATGCCTTGTTCGCCATTATTAGCGGTTTTTATAATATACTGGTCTGAGAAAATTGATTTTACATATTTTAAAATGTCTTTGTCATCCTCAACGATAAGTAATATAGGCTTATTGGCTGTTTTGTTATTGTCGTTAACAGTCTTAGGAATCTTGTTGTTTGATGCTATTGTGCTAATTTTATTTTTTGTGTTTTCATTAATTACCTCATCACTGCTGTAGAAAGAACGCTCAATTGGGAGTGTGACTGTAAATTGAATTTTTTTATCATTAAGGGCATGCACAACAACATTGCCATGTGATAGAATGCACAATTCTTTTACTAAGTTTAAACCTATACCAACACCATCTATATTATTGTTTTTTTGATAGTAACGCTGAAATAGTTTTCCTACTTCTAGCTCATTTATGTTCTCACAAGTATTAGCGATAACAATAATTATTTGACCGTTGTGTTCTTTGGTGTTAAAATTAATTTCACCTTCTTGTGGCGTGTATTTAACAGCATTAGACAATAAATTACCTACTACTTTTTCTATAATATCTTTATCAAAAAAAGCATTATCAATAGGTGTTAGTCTATAATGATACTTAATTCTTTTTTCTGAAGCTTGATATTGAAAAGCAGTAGCTAATTGTTTTAGTAAAGCATTTAAGTTGCCCGAGCTTGCCTTTAAATTGTAATTTCCGGATTCAAGTTTAGATAGGTCAAGTAGTTGATCTACCAAGTTTAATAGTCTTAGGGAATTATGATGAACTAAATCGAGTTCCTTTTTATCACTTTTAGATAGTTTTGGATTATTCAATTGGTTTTCAATTGGACCTTTTATTAAGGTAAGGGGAGTTCTAAACTCATGAGAAAGGTTAGTGTACAGCTTTGTCTTTAATCTATTGAGCTTTTTTAGGCGCTCTGTTTCTGAATGCTCTAACTGTAACTGCATTTTAATATGCCACCTCCATTTTAAATAGTAATAAATAGAATATATTAACGCTGCAAATAAAAAAGTATAAACTATATAGGCAGTAGTACTGGCATACCATGGTTTGCTGATAGTAAACTTAAAGGTTGCAGGCTGCTCATTCCAAACTCCATCATAATTACTAGAAATGACTTTAAAGGTATAATCATCTGCAGGTAAGTTGGTGTAATGGGCTACATTATTAAACCCTGAATTTATCCAACCTTCATCATGATTGGTAAGCTGATATTTATAGGCGCTACGCTCTGGTTGGGAAAAATGAAGGCTAGAAAATGAAAAAGTTACCGTATTTTCATCATACTTTAATTTTACATTATCAGTCATTGCTTTCTCTTTAGAAAACACTTCAAAGCTCGAGATGATTGTTTTTGGTTTAGTAGTGTTAAATGTAAGAGCTCGTGGATTAAACCAATTGATACCTTCTAAACCGCCAAAATAAAGTGTTCCGTTTTTATCCTTATGATATGCACCCGTATTAAATTCAATGCCTTGTAAACCATCATACACATTAAAACTTTCAAATGAAGCTGGAGTCTCTTTAGGATTAAATGAGGATAATCCATTGTTGGTACTTAGCCATAAGTCACCATCACTTGCTTCTAAAATCCCATATATTACATTATTTGGTAAACCGCTATTTGTGGTGAATATATTCTCAACAGATGTTTTTAATGTATTGTACTTTATTAATCCGTTGCCATTTGTACCTACCCACAAATTATTATCAATGAGAGATAAGGATTTTACTTTATAGTCAAGGTTATGGATTTTATTAATTGTATTAGTTTTTAAATTTAATTGATACACGCCGGTATCATCAGTTCCAATCCATAGGTTGTCACCTTCCTTAATTGCTACTCTAATGTTATTTGATTGTAATTGGGAATTGTCTTTAGTATAGCGTTGTTCAATTCCTTTTTCTTTATCAAATAGCACTAGACCGTTCTGTTCCGTACTTAGCCATTTTTTATTTTTTGTTTCATCTAGAATATTCCAAATAGTATAATTTGAAATTTCGGGATAAGTTCGGTAACTACCATTTGTATTAACGGTATTTAGGCCAAACCCTTGATGTCCTATCCATAGGTTGTTATCGTTGTAATTAAGACTAATAATTCTATTACTGTTTAGGTTTGAATTGCTAATAGTTAATGTTTCACTTTGACCCGAGATGGTGTTAAAAACAGTTAGCCCCTTACCCGATGTACCTATATATATATTGTTGTTATCGTCAGTTGTAATACTTCTAGCCACATCGACATTTACGTCATTAGGGACCTGATTATTTGTTAGAATATTGAACTTAACAAGGTGTTCATCGTAATAACTTGCACCAGTACCATCCGACCCTAACCATATAACACCGGTATTATCCTCATATAAACACAACATGTCATTGTAATGTATGGCAAAAGGGTCATTTTTATTGGCTTTAAAATTACGAACATCATTAGCCTTGAAATCAATTAAATAAACACCATTACCATAGGTGGCAATCCAAAGTCTTTCTTTATTATCGATAAGAAGATCTTGAATATTTAATGTCTCTGGGATAAGAGCGTTTGTAAATCTTTCAAAATAATCCTTTTCTGGTGATTTAAAAAAAAGGCCATCTCCATAGCTACCTAGCCAAATGGTTCCGTCTTTAGATTTTTCGAAAGAACTATAGTTTGATTTTTTTTCAGTAATAATGGTATATTCTTCGTAGCTGTTTAAACTATTTATTTTATAGACTTTTTCTGAAGACGCTATAAATATTGAATTTTCTATTTCTAAAAAATCATTTACCGTTTTATTTGCCAAAATAGAGTCGTAAACTTTAGTCGTATCTTTTGATTTATTGTCAATTTTTAATAAACCCTTTTCATAAATTCCTATAAATGTATTATGCTGTGAATCTTGAAAAATAGAATGTACTCCCTCTATAGATTCTATAAGATCAAATGCTTTTGTTTCGGCATTGAAGAGTTCTAATTTCCCCGAATGTGTTATAATCCATATTCGATTCTGTTTGTCGATATAGATTTTCCCAAGCTTGCTGTAGTTGGATCTTGTTATGTCTTCAAATTGCTTATCGTAGTATTTAAAATTACGACCGTCGAATTTATTAAGCCCGTTTTGAGTCGCCAACCATAAATAACCAACACTATCTTGAGCAATACTTATAACACTGTTTTGAGAAAGACCATCATTGTTAGTTAATGTTCTAAATGAAAACTGCTTTTGAGTATTAGTAGTCAATGTGTCTTGAGCATTTAAAAAAGACAAGCCTAGAAAAAAAAGAGAAAAGGTTGAAAAGAAAAATTTTATTGGCTCAAAAAGCATAAAAACATAGAATTAATAGCTAATTCCTAATTTAATACTTTTTTTAAGAAGTTAAACTGTTGTGTATAAATAATTTAAACAATAATCCTGACCTTTTGAATAATTTTACAACTAATTATTTTTTCCTAAACATACTATCCAAAATAGTATTGATGCCTTTAAAGAGAAAGTAAACTGCTAGTACGCATAAAATAATAGCCACAATAAGAATAGGTATGTAAAGTGGTTTCTCTTGATTAGAAAAGGCCACATGTAACAAAAAAGGCCCTGCAAACATTAGCAACAAACATATTGCCATACGTCTAATGCCCTTGGTCAGTACTTCTTTATCGGTTCTTTTAGTTTCCATTTTGCTTATAATTTTCTATAGCTAGCCTTACGCTTCCATGTTTATGTAACAATTCGGAGGCTTGTTTCGGTGAAATGTTTAATGTATCAACAATCATTTTTGTCCCTCGACCGACGAGTTTATCATTACTCAGTTGCATGTCCACCATTTTGTTGCCTTCAACTTTTCCTAATTGAATCATGCAAGCCGTGGAAATCATATTCAACACTAATTTTTGTGCAGTACCAGCTTTCATTCTTGAACTTCCTGTTACAAATTCTGGACCAACAACCACTTCAATAGGAAATTGAGCTTCTCTGGATAATGGACTGTTTGTGTTACAGGTGATACACCCCGTTATAATATTATTGTCATTGCAATTTTTTAGAGCATGAATAACATAGGGAGTAGTCCCAGAAGCTGCAATACCTACGACAACATCTTTTTCGGAAATATGATAGTCTTTAAGGTCTTCCCAGCCTTGTGTTGTAGAATCTTCGGCGAATTCAACGGCTTTTCTAATGGCAGAGTCTCCGCCTGCAATTAAACCAATGACCAGATCATGTGAAACCCCAAACGTTGGAGGACATTCTGAAGCATCCAAAATTCCCAACCTTCCACTTGTTCCAGCACCGATATAAAATAAACGTCCACCATTTTTTAGTTTTTCGACTGTTACTGTGGTTAAAGCTTCAATTTGTGGGAGACTTTTTTCAACAGCGAGCGGTACCGATTTATCCTCAGTATTTATGTTTTTTAGAATATCCTTAACTGACATTTGCTCCAATCCATCATAATTAGAGTCTGATTCCGTCGTCTTAATAAAGTCCATTTTCAAATTTAATTAAATTGAAATAGATTCTTTGTGTTTTGAATAAATACTATTCTACAGTGTAGATGACTTCATCAACTTCGGATACTCTAAAATATCCAAAAGGGAAATTGTCTGGGTTAGTGGTGTTGATGCAATTACCTCTAACAGTTGCAGGTTGTGTTTCAAAAGGGCCGCCGCTTTCCTCGCTACCTTGCTGTAATAAAATGAACATGAATTCGTAAAATCGCTCGGAAACGCCATAGTTTCTAATAGTAACTTCATCTCCGCTTTCCAGATCTTCTTCGGTATAGAACCCAAAAATTTGATTGCCGTTTGTAAAGCGGTCTTCGTACACTTCTAAAGTCGGTATAACAGGAATGTCACTAATAAATTCAAAGAAATAATAATTCTCCTCACCTACCGGATCCGTATAAAACGCTTTAAGTTCTATATCCTCACCCGAAAACCCACCATCATCTTTTTGTTCAATAAAATCTATTGGTACAACCGATTTAAGGGTTTCTGAGGCAACGTAAATTTCGTTATTATAATTAATTGTTAGGGTATAGGTCATATCAATTTCAGGAATAAATGTAGTGTTCCTGTAAATCCCAGAAACTCCTTCTTCAAAAAAATTATATTCATTGCCATTAGTGTCTGAGACTACAACTGTAGCACCATTAGCTGGCGGAATGTCATTATCAAAGAACGGAGCAGTCAATGACAATTTAATACTCTGTTCATTGCCTGTTGTGCCTTTAAACCAATTTATTGAGGCATCAATAACAAGTCTTGGTTCAGAGGTATTTAAATCCACATCAATAGGATCTTCACAATTGGTGACCAGCAAAGAAATAATGATTAGAACTATAGCTTTCTTCATGATTAAAACTTAAAATTATAGGCAACAGATGGAATTATCCCGAAAAGAGCCAAACGTGTTGCTTCATTAATACCAGACATTCTATTCTCTCTAAAAGTGATATTCACAGCATTCTTTCTGTTGTATATATTATACACACTAAACACCCATTCGCCTTTAAGTCGTTTGTTACTTTCTGGTTTTGGGGTATAGTTTAAGGAAAGGTCTAATCGATGATAGGTGGGTAATCTGCTCGAGTTTCGAGCCTCGTAAACGGGAACGGTGATACCATTATATTGGTACTGTGCATTAGGGAATGTTGATGGTTGCCCGGTCTGTAATAAAAAGTTGGAATTTATCGTCCATTTTTTATTGAGGTTGTAACTGCCTGTTAGACTAATATCGTGTGTTTTATCATAAGGTGTATTGTACCATTGTCCGTTGTTTATTCCTGTTTCGTTAGGTGTCCGGCCTGGTGTTCGTTGTTCGGATTTTGATAACGTGTAAGCTAACCACCCTTTGAATCTTCCTTCGTTTTTACGAAGTAATACTTCCAATCCGTAAGCTCTGGCTTCACCATTTAAGATCACTTGCTCAATAGCATTGTTGGCGATAAGGTTTGCGCCATCTACATAATCTATTCGGTTATCAATATCCTTGTAGAATGTTTCTACTTCTAGAGCATAGGCTTCATCTTTAAAGGTTTTAAAATAACCTAGGGCGACCTGATCCAATTTTTGAGGTTTAATAAACTTCCCGCTTGGTGCCCAGACGTCCAATGGAGTAGGAGCGTTTGTGTTAGACAATAGGTGTAGATACTGATTAATTCTGTTATAACTTGCCTTAATGGAAGAGGTGTTGTTCAATTGATATGCGAGAGACAATCGCGGTTCTAGATTTACAAACGAAGCAATAACATCACTTCGGCTAAACGACTCGGTGGCTATTGGTTCTGCTTTCTTATAAACTTGTAAGTCCTCGTTGAAAATAATAGGATTGTTATTTTCATATAAATTCAACTCATCTTGTCCAAGACGATGAAACGTACTTAAGCGTGCTCCATAGGACACAGAAAGCTTATCATTTATTTTGTGTTCTGCGTCTAAGTACAAACCATTTTCAAAAGCGTACTTATCGATAAGTTTAAATGGATTGATGCCAGAATCTTCAGTTGTTGGTTTTATATCTCCTGGATTGAATTTATAGTAAATACTGTTTAAACCATACTCTAGTTTAAAGTTTGAAGAGATATAATGTTTTAAATCATATTTTAGGTTGAAGTTTCTAATGCCGGAAGTCCAATCGAACTCAACAAAATTCAGTTTTAGATCGTAGTCGTAATCTGAAAATATTAAGGATAGATTTGAAAACAATTTATCAGAAAACAAATGATTCCATCGGAAGTTAAAAACAGCGTTTCCATAGGTGTTTTCAAAACTATCAGCAATTTCGAAGACATCTCGCCCAAAATAACCCGATAAATAAATATTGTTGTTCTCGTTCAGTTTGTAGCTTAATTTGGTGTTGAGATCGTAGAAGTAGGCTTTGTTATCCAAATCGAACAATGGGAAAAAGAGATGGGCATAACTGCTACGGCCGCCTAAAAGAAAAGACCCTTTCCCTTTTTTTAGAGGTCCTTCGAGCAGCAAACGACTCGACACCAAACCTATGCCACCATTCATACTAAAATTATTCTTATTTCCTTCTTTTTGATAAATATCTAAAACTGAAGACACCCGTCCACCGTATTTCGCCGGTATGCCACCCTTATAGAGTTTTATGTCTTTTATGGCATCAGGATTAAATACTGAAAACAACCCGAATAAATGAGATGAATTAAAGATAGTGGCCTCATCCAATAAAATTAAATTTTGATCGGCAGCACCACCACGCACATTAAAACCAGAAGAACCTTCACCTGCATTAGTGACTCCAGGTAGAAGGGTAATGGATTTGATAATATCCACTTCACCGAGAACCACAGGCATTTGTTTAATAGTTTTTATGCTCAATGAGTTGACACTCATTTGTGGTTTTTTGATATTTAGTTTTTCAACATCTTCCGAAATGACCACTTCGTCTAAAGCTTCTGCAGTTTCTGTTAACTGAATGTCTAGTTTTTGGTCACTATTTAGAGTAAGTGTTTCAAGCTTAGTTTTATAACCCAAATAACTAATTTGAAGGTTGTAAGTACCTTCAGGTAATGTGATGGAGTAGAAGCCATATTCATTACTGACAGTACCCGTCTGTAGTTGTGGAATGATGATGTTAACACCAATTAAAGTTTCTGTACTAGTGGCATCAGAAATTATTCCGCTAATGGTGTACTTCGATTGAGCGAATATGCTATAACAGATCAATAGCAATAGGAAAAGAATAGGGGTTTCTTTTTTCATTAGCAGCTTAAAATTAAAAAAGCTTCAAGAGATTGAAGCTTTTTTAACGTAAGTTTAATTGAGTATTGTGTTTAGAGTTTCGCTCGGCCTCATTGCATTTGAGGCTAAAGTCTCATTAGGATAATAATAGCCATCGATATCCATTTCTACTCCTTGAATATCGGTAAGTTCTTTTATAATATCTGGTTCATGAGCCTGTAGTTTTTTAAATACTGTGGCAAATTCATGTTTTAGGTCAGAATTGTCATCTTGATTAGCTAAGGCTTCTGCCCAATACAATGCTAAATAAAAGTGACTACCTCGGTTGTCTAATTCATTGACTTTACGAGACGGCCCTTTGTTATTTGCTAATAGTTTTTCGGTAGCTTGATCCAAAGCTTCACCAAGAACATGGGCTTTTTCATTACCATTTACTTCTGCAAAGTGATCTAGAGAAACTGCTAATGCTAAAAACTCCCCCAGAGAATCCCAACGCAAATGATTTTCTTCCAAAAACTGTTGTACGTGCTTAGGTGCCGATCCGCCTGCGCCTGTTTCAAAAAGTCCTCCTCCATTCATAAGAGGGACAATTGACAACATTTTAGCACTTGTTCCTAATTCGAGAATTGGAAATAAATCGGTTAAATAATCTCTCAATACATTTCCAGATACAGAAATGGTGTCTTTTCCTGCTTTAATACGTTCTAAAGTAAAATGAGTGGCTTCAACAGGTGATAAAATTCTGATATCTAAACCAGAGGTGTCATGATCTTTAAGGTAGGTATTCACCTTTTTTATTAACTCTGCATCATGTGCTCTATTGTCATCCAACCAAAAAACAGCGGGAGTTTGTGAAGCTCTTGCTCTTGTAACGGCTAATTTTACCCAATCCTGGATAGGACCATCTTTTACTTGGCACATTCTCCAGATATCACCTTCTTCAACGTTATGAACTATTAATGTGTTCCCAAAGGCATCAACCACTTCGACTTTTCCGTTAGAAGTTATTTCAAATGTTTTGTCATGAGAGCCGTATTCTTCTGCTTTTTGAGCCATAAGACCAACATTAGGAACAGTTCCCATAGTTGTAGGGTCAAAGGCTCCGTGCTTTTTGCAAAAGTCAATAGTTGCAATATAAACTCCCGCATAACTACTATCTGGAATAATGGCTTTGGTATCTTGTTGTTTGCCTTCTGCATTCCACATTTGGCCTGATGTACGAATCATAGCGGGCATTGAGGCATCTATAATGACATCACTTGGAACATGTAAGTTGGTAATGCCTTTATCAGAATTTACCATAGCTAAATCAGGGCCATTTTCTATGGCAGTATCAATATCCTTAGCTATTTCATTACGTTTGTCATCCGGTAGTTCTTCTAATTTCTCCAGTAAATTTCCAAAACCATTATTGACATCAACACCTATAGTTTCAAAAGTATCCTGATGCTTATCGAATACAGATTTAAAGTACGTACGTACCGCATGACCAAAAATAATTGGGTCCGATACCTTCATCATAGTTGCCTTCATGTGTAAGGATAACAAAACGTCTTGCTCTTTTGCGTTTGTAATCTCCCTGTTTAAAAACTCCAATAATTTAGTTTTGCTCATTACAGAGGCATCGATGATTTCATCTTTAAGTAAGGCAATATTTTCCTTTAAGACAGTTTTTTGCCCATTCGTATCAGTGTGAATGATGTTTACCGAAGTGGCTTCTGGTAAGGTTAAAGACTTTTCATTGTGAGCAAAATCACCTTCAGACATGGTGGCAACATGCGTTTTTGAATCCGAAGACCAAGCACCCATAGAATGTGGATTCTTCTTGGCATAGTTTTTTACTGCTTTTGGAGCACGGCGGTCAGAGTTTCCTTCCCGAAGTACAGGGTTTACAGCACTTCCTTTAATTTTATCGTAACGTGTTTTAATTTGTTTTTCCTTATCAGTTTGTGGTTCTGAAGGGTAATCAGGTAAATTAAAACCTTTTGCTTGTAGTTCTTCGATAACATCTTCTAACTGCGGAATAGAAGCACTTATATTTGGTAATTTAATGATGTTAGCCTCTGGTCTTTTTGCTAATTCACCTAATTCTGCTAAAGCATCAGACACTTTTTGTTCTTCCGTCAAAAAATCTGGAAAAGCTGCCAAAACCCTCCCTGCTAATGAAATATCCTTGGTTTCAATTTGAATTCCCGAGGACTTTGTAAATGCTTTAACAATTGGTAAAAAGGATCGTGTTGCTAATGCAGGAGCTTCATCCGTTTTAGTATAGAAAATAGTCGAAGATTTTGCCATGTGTTGATTTAAGATTATAAAATGATAAGTGCCTTTTTATTAGGCTGGGCAAATATACAAAAAAGGGGCGGTTTCAAAATCTGAAAAACCTACTGTTTTACTATAATCCTATTGGTTTATGGGAAATTTGAGATTTGAAAAGATGCGAGTAGGTTTGTATGAGATCCTGAATCGAATTCAGGATGACAAAATCTTTAGATTTTGTAAAAACAAAAAGCCATATCACTCAGTTACCTGAATTTGACATGGCTTTTTTTGAAACAGTTCTACTCATCTTATTCAGATTGCTCTAAATCGCATTTGGGATTAACCAAACCCTTTTCGGATAAAGCGACTTCTGCCTCAACGAAATGCTTGTACCTTTCAAAATGTATTGACCTGATACTCGTCATTTCTTAGATTTACGCTTTTTGATGCTTTTTATTCTACCAACTCGTTTAAAAATTGATATGCTAAACCGCATTGTACTTCCTTTTCTGTGTTCACTTTCAATCCCACATACTTTTTCAGAACTTTCAGATCTAACTCAAACAACCTACTTTCGTGTGCTGCTCTCACCAAACCCTCATGATTACTCCACTTTTCCTTGCCTACACAAGAGGCTTCGTAATCTCAAAACATAAACCTTTATATAAAGAACGTTACTTCATAACAATTAACATAAATTTAAATTTTACTTCAAAACCAAACACTGTTTGTTGTTAATCGTTTAGCTAAAGTATGTTTCTTTTGCAGAAATGCAAATTTTTTAAGACAATAGATATGCACATCTTATGCACGGGAGTTATTAACAAAAGTTAATAACTAAAAAAGCCCTGATAAACAGGGCTCTTTTATAATACGTCGCTATAAGTATAGACTTATTTTCTAACTTCTTTAATTCTAGCTTTCTTACCAGTAAGACCTCTAAAGTAGAAGATACGCGCTCTACGAACAGATCCACGCTTGTTAACTTCAATTTTTTGAAGTGCAGGTAAGTTTACAGGAAAAATACGCTCTACACCAACAGTACCAGACATTTTACGGATGGTAAATGTTTCAGATGCACCAGTGCCTTTACGTTGTAGCACAACTCCTCTAAAAAACTGAGTACGTACTTTTTCACCTTCTCTAATTTCATAGTACACAGTGATGGTATCACCAGCGCTAAATTCTGGAAGATCCTTACGTGTTACAAATTCGTCTTGAACAAATTTTACTAAAGAATTCATTTTATTTTATTTAATGGTTTTTCCAAATCAACATTCACGGGTATCGCCAGAGGTTAATCTAAAATTGGGTGCAAAGATAATTAAAAGTTTAAAAGTAAAAAGTAGAAAGTGAAAAGATTTTTGTTTGGCTATTGGCTATTCGTCCAATAAATCTGGCCTTCGTTCTTTAGTCCGCTTATAAGCTTGCTCTTCACGCCACTTCTCAATTTCAGGGAAATTTCCACTGAATAATATTTCAGGAACTTTCATACCGTCATATTCTCTTGGTCTAGTGTAAATCGGTGGTGCTAATAAATTATCTTGAAAACTATCGGTTAGGGCAGAGGTTTCATTTCCCAACACTCCAGGGATTAACCGAATAACAGCATCACAAAGAACGGCAGCTCCCAACTCGCCACCAGATAATACATAATCACCAATAGAAATTTCTCGTGTGATAAATTTGTCTCTTACGCGTTGATCTACTCCTTTATAATGACCACAAAGAATGATAATGTTTTCTTTTAATGAAATCTGGTTAGCGATGTTTTGATTTAGAGTTGTGCCATCTGGGGTCATATATATAATGTCATCATAATTGCGTTCTTTTTGCAATCCAGAAATACATTTGTCAATGGGTTCTATAAGCATTACCATACCAGCGCCACCACCAAACTGGTAATCGTCAATAGACTTATAATTATCCGTGGCATAATCCCGTAGGTTATGAAAATGGACTTCTACCAATCCTGCGTCTATAGCACGCTTGAGAATAGATGCTTCAAATGGACTTTTTAAGAGTTCCGGTAATACTGTGATGATATCAATGCGCATGGTGCAAAGATGCGACTATTTAAGTGAAAATTAAAAGCACTTTTGATTTTTGAAAGGTTTACGTTATTAAAAGATCAGGATAAGAATCATTCAATTTTTTCTTTTTCTTTGAACCCATTTTCAGAAATTACTTCAATCCTAGATGAATTTGCTTTTACATCAGAAGAGGTAAACCATGCATCACGTAATTGTTTTTTAGAAAATAAATCTAATTGATCACCTTTATGCGGGGAATCATTTTGAGTAGCATTACCATAGGATAATAAGACTTTTGCTTTAACATCCTCACCAAACTCTATGACTCCGACCCAAGAGTCTCCACCACCAACAAACATGTTATTCTCATCTCCACCTCCCGGCCAGGCGACTCTGAATACTCCCATTGAACCATCAATACCATTTGCAGGCAAATTTTTGCCGTTATAATTGATGCGATAATAATCTCCCCAAGCTGTATCTAAGCTACCAAATTTGGTTTCAATTTCAGTAGCAGCCAATTCTAATAATTGAACAGCTCGTTCTGGGTTGTCTAAGCCATCTGGAGTTGTATTAGGTTTTTCAGCATCCCAGCCAATCGAATAATTTGAATTGTTCCAAACATTAAATTTACGTGCCCAATTATAAAACAAGAGCATCCCTTTGCTGTCCGCATCAGCTTCTCTGTCCCAATTCTCTAAAACGATTTTTGCTTCTTTAGCCTTTTCAGAATTCGAAGAGTCAATTGCAGTAAACAAATCATCTAAGATTCTATCAGCAAACTCTAGACGAGTTGATAATTTATAGTCTACTAATTCTTCAAATGTTATGGACTCATCTTCCAAAAGCATACGCGCAGAACGCTGTGATCTAAAGGACATGTATTGTGGTGCCATATAGCCTGGAAAGTCATCTGGATTTAGGGTCATAGGAATAGTGCTTGTCCAAGGTGGGTCATTAGCATTTTGCAACCATCCGTTAGTTGGGTTTTTTACTTTTGGTAAATCTGTATAATCATGGACTTCTGTCCAAACATCTTCTGACTTACCTTCAGTATTTACTCTATCCCAATACTCCCATTCATCAGTCGTTCGCTTTGGCACTAAACCATTAAACAGGTAGAATATATTATCATCTTTATCTGCGTACATCACATTCCAGAAAGGTATTTGCGCCATTTTAAGAGCATCTTCAAATTCATTAAAATTTGAACTGTTTATCATTCGCCACCATTGTAAAAACATATTTGGCCTATCTAAACCAACCATTCTTATAGCTAGCACTTTGTCATCTGTTTTTTTTACAACTGGTCCATGTACTGTTTTTAATAGCGGTATTTCCTGTTCCATTAATGTGCCGTCATCTTGCTTAATTTTCAAAATTTTAGAAGACGTTTCTAACGCTTCTACTTTACCATCTAAAAGATAACCATCATCTTGAAGTGTTAATTCGTAAGTATCCGCATTATCTATAGTATTATCTGTATGGCTCCAGCCCAAATTATCATTAAAGCCAATTGCTATTCCTGGAAAACCGACAAGTGTAGCACCATACATGTTTTTATCATTTAATTGTAGATGCGATTCGAAGAATAGAAATTCTTGCCACCATGGTAAATGTGGGTTTTGAACAAGCATTGCGTTGCCAGAGGCTGAACGTTGTGGCCCAATGGCATATGTGTTAGAGCCCATATCTGGCCATTGCTGAACTCGACCTAAGTCGTTTCCTCCAATAAATCTGGTAAATACAACATACATACCATGCATATTAACATCTTTAGTGCTTAAAGGCAAAACCACTTTGTTTTTATCGTCAATAGCGTCAGGGTGTGCTTCGGCATAGGCATTCATTCCATCAACAAAATTTTTGTAAATGACTTTCAGTTCGGGATCTTGATTTTGTTCCCATTCTTCTGCCAATTCATCGAAACCAAGTGTATGAATGAGCAAGTCATTTTGTAATTTCGATTGCCCCCAATATTCAGCACCTTTTCCTCTGGAACTTCCATATAATTCTAAGATAAGATTTGCATGATTGTGCATTTGTGCCCAACCTTGTGCAAAAAACAATTCGTCAACAGAGTTCGCTGTAATGTGCGGAACACCCCAGGTATCCCAAGCAATTTGCGTGTCTTCTACTTTTTCTTGTTGATTACAATTATAAAGTAATAAAGAAAGAGAAGTGAGAAGTAGAAAAAGGTTTAATCGTTTTGAGCAATGAGTGTGTTTTTGCATATGTTTAAAAATTTAAAACAACTATAAGTAGTCTTGTTTTGCTTAAGGGTTTACAACCAACAAGTTAATTCTTTTTAATGAAAAATAATCAAAACTTTAAGAAGGGTTTCGGTCAATCGACCAAAAAAAATGTAAATCAGTATCCTTTACAAACCCCAACCTTTCATATAAATCTTGTGCAGGGTTATCAAAAGCAGTCTGTATAGCAAGCCCTTTTTGGTTTTCTGTTACACATAATTTTTTTGCTTCATTGATGAGTGCTTCTCCAATACCTTGACTACGATAATTGTTTTTCACAAAGAGATCATTAAGAAGATACACCGGTTCCATAGAGACTGAAGAGAAAAGAGGATAAAGCTGTGTAAAACCAATCGCTTCATTGTTTTTATAGGCTATAAAAATAACAGAGTCTTCTTTTAAAATACGTTCTTTTAAAAACGCTTTTGCACCATCAATATCTGAGTCTTGCTTATAAAATTTACGGTAGCCATCAAAAAGAGGAGTAATATCATTTAGATGTTCTATAGTTGCTTTTATTATTGTCATATATAAATAAAAAAATCCGTAAGTAAATTACGGATTTAATTTTATGGTTGAAACATTACATTATGACTTCTGTTTATTGATTTCATCCTGCAACTGTCGTCTTACTTTCTGTTCGCGTTCTAGAGCAGTCCTTCGGTGTTCTTCAAACTCAGACTCAACTTCATCCAATTTGTTTTTTGCCTCTCGTGTAACTGCATTACTGCTTTTAAATTTAAAGATAAAGAAGAGCAATAAAGCTAAAAGTCCAGCAATTATGCTCCAAAGCAAAACATTATAACTTGTTTTACTCATTTGTAGTCCAAATAAAGCCATACTGTCTTTTTCAAGGTTTGTATCAGCTAGAGTGTCTTTGGTATTAGACAAGTTGCTTTTTAGCGATTCAATTTCTGATGCTTGAGACTCAACAACAGCTTTGGTATCTGCCAAGTCTTTATGTACAGCTTTTAAAGAATCTAAAGTTGTAGCTTTCAATTCTGTTAACCAGTGGTACTCTACATTTTTATAAACTTTACCGTTGCCTCTATAGGTGTAAGATTTATCAATGACATACTCAAATTGGTCGTCGATGGTCCCTTCGTTTCGTTTTAACTCAACCTTCTCAGAGGTATCGGTTTCTTGTGAATTTGTGAGTTGAACATTAAATGTAAATACCAGTAGGATAGCTGTTTGTAATACAAATTTCATTTCTGAAGTTGATTTTAAATTTTTGTTGCGTTTATGTTTGGCAAGATAACAATTTTATATGCTTCTCTAGTTTTATTTAAAGAAATAGCCTCACAAATTGTAAGGCTATTGTTTATACGTTTAAAAGTAAAATTTAGATGCCTGCCATTCTAATAATATGAGTAACGTCTAACTTTAGAAATATATTTTGCCAAGCGAATAACTTGATGGCTATATCCATATTCATTATCGTACCATATATACAAAATAACGTTTTTTCCGTCTTCTCTTACGATAGTGGCTTTACTGTCATAAATGGAAGGTGCAGAAGAACCAACAATATCACTAGATACTAATTCATCACTCATTTCGTACTTAATTTGTTCTACTAAGTCACCTTCTAGAGCATATTTTTTCATTACGGTATTAATACTCTCTAGAGATGTCGCAGATTCCAAATTCAGATTTAAAATCGCTAAAGATCCGTTTGGTACAGGAACTCTAATGGCATTAGATGTCAATTTACCTTCTAAAGTCGGCAATGCTTTACTTACGGCTTTACCTGCTCCGGTTTCAGTAATGACCATATTCAATGCAGCAGCACGACCACGTCTGTATTTTTTGTGAAAATTATCCACTAAATTCTGGTCATTGGTGTAAGCGTGAATGGTTTCTAAGTGACCTGAAACAATTCCAAAAGAATCTTCAACAGCTTTTAATATTGGTGTTATTGCATTGGTAGTACAAGATGCTGCTGAGAAAATATCTACTTTATCCGGATTGTTTTCTAAATGATTGACCCCGTGTACGATATTCGGAATGCCTTTCCCTGGAGCAGTTAGCAATACTTTATCCGCACCTTTAGATTTTAGTAAGCGTGAAAGCGCTTCCTTATCCCTAAAAGCACCAGTGTTATCTATAATTAATGCATTATTAATACCATACGCTGTATAATCAATATCCTCTGGCGCATTAGCAGAAATCATTTTAACCGTAGTGCCATTAATAATTAATGCACTATTTTCTTCATCAATAGCTACTGTGCCTGAAAAATCCCCATGTACAGAATCATTACGTAAAAGCGATGCTCTTTTTTCTAAAACTGTAGCATCAATGCTGCCACGAGTTACAATAGCGCGCAAACGCATTTGGTTGCCTTTAGCCGTACGTGTCATTAATTCTCTAGCTAATAAACGTCCAATTCTTCCAAATCCGTAAAGCACAACATCTTTTGGTTGAATGGTTTTGTATGCTTTAGCATCTTTTAGCTTGTTGGCAACAAAGGCCATAGCATTGCTATACTTTTGATCTTCGAGATGGTACTCGTATGTTAATTTACCGATATCTAGCTTTGCAGGTGGCATATCGAGCTGGCTGATCGCTTTTGCTATTTCAACAGAATCGAAAATTGAAATGGGTTTTTGTACAAACTCCCCAGCATATTCGTGCAGATTTAAAATTTCACTTACCGTTCTATCAATCAATTGGTTTCTGAAAATGATCAGTTCAATTGATCTGTCGTACCAAAGGTCACTAACGATTTTAATAAATTCTACTGTTGCTCTGCGGCGATCGGCCTGGAAGGCGAGTTCCTTTTCATAAGTCTTGTTAAAACTCACTGTATTGCTCATTTTTGTTGTGTTTTTTGTTCAGGGATAGTGTTTAGGCCTGAAATTTTTTGCAAAAATAATATATTTCAAACGTTTTCGTAATGGTTTTAGTAAAAAATAAACCCCTCATATTTAAAGTATGAAGGGTCTTGTATTTTATTTGTGAGCTACTATCTTATCTAAAAAAGACTTCTTTCTTTTCTAATCGGCTATTGATGTATTCTAAACTCTCAAGGTTCTCTAAAACATCATCACCATATTTATTCTTTAGTGATCGAATGTCGTCGATCGATTCAATACTTTCACCATTTATTCCGGTAATAATATAGCCTTTGGTAATACCTAATTTAGAATAAAGCCATTTATTTTGGGTGTCTTGAACAATAACACCATTGGCAATGTCGTACTTCTTTTTAAAGTTTGAAGGCAAATCGCGTAATTCCATATTCATAAATTCTACTGAAAGAATTTCACTTTTTGTCAATGTCACAGGGATGATTTTAGAGTCACCATTTCTTTCAACTTCAACATTGACAACATCATTTGGATTCTTTGTTTTTAAATACCCGCTTAAATCCGAAAATTTGGAAATTGAAACATTGTCCAATCTTTTTATAATATCTCCTGATTTTATTCCTGCTTTTTCAGCACCAGAGTTGCGTTGCACTTCACTGACGTAGAATCCTTCTGTAGTATTAACCTCAAAGCGTTCTGCTGTAATACTATTTAATGCACCACCAACAACACCTAATACACCATTTTGTACATCTCCAAACTCCATAATATCTTCAACAATCTTGCGTGCAATGTTGCTTGGTACCGCAAAAGAATACCCAATATAAGAACCTGTTTGAGAAGTAATCGCTGTATTTATTCCAATTAATTGACCTTCTGTATTTACTAGTGCACCACCAGAATTCCCTGGGTTTACTGCCGCATCTGTTTGGATAAAAGACTGTCCGCCCGATAGGTCTCTAGACTTAGCACTAATGATACCAGCCGTTACTGTTGAGGTTAGATTAAACGGGTTGCCTACTGCTAATACCCATTCACCAATCTGCGAACTATCCGAGTCACCGAAAGTTACATGTGGCAATTCTTCATCTGGCTCAATTTTTATGAGTGCGATATCAGTTTCTTCATCTGTACCGATAAGTTTAGCTGCATATACCTTATTGTTATTCAATGTAACCGAAAGCTCGCTTGCACCTGCAATAACATGATTATTTGTAATAATGTGTCCATCTGAAGAGATGATAACACCACTTCCTGTTCCTACTTGTGCGCGTTGACTCTGACGCCCATAAAATAAATCGGAAAGGGAGGTTGGTCCATTGACCAGTGCTTTATTTTTAACGTGTACAACAGCGTCAATGGTTTTATTGGCTGCTGATATTAAATCTGGTTTTTCAGCATTGTAGGTTAGGTTTTTAGCTGAGTTATTTGTTGGGATAAAAAATGCGTTTTGACTCGATGCGTCTTCGGCGATTACGGTTTGTTCATCTTCAATGAATAATTTGTAACCCCCTAAAGTCAATAGACCACCTAATGCCGAAACACAAACTAATAATAAAATCTTTTTCATAATGTTCAGTTTTCAGTTATACTATTTAACGTTTAAAATTAAATTTTTATTGATTTTTAATTTCAACTTTAACGACGATTTAACAGCTCTATTTCCGCAGTATTATTCCTATATTTGCGCTTCAATATGAAACTTTCATTTTACAAATATCAAGGCACAGGAAACGACTTTATTATCATCGATAATCGTCAGCTTATATTCGACAAGAATAATGCCATATTGGTAGCAAACTTATGTGACCGACGTTTTGGCATAGGTGGCGACGGGCTTATTCTATTAGAAAATCACCCTACTGAAGATTTTAAGATGGTGTATTTTAATTCTGATGGAAATGAAAGTAGCATGTGCGGTAATGGAGGGCGTTGCATTGTCGCTTTTGCTAAGGACTTAGGTCTGATTACGTTTAAGGCAACTTTTGAGGCTATTGATGGTTTGCATAAGGCTGAGATAACTAATGACATTGTAGAATTGCAGATGCAAAATGTTTCTAAAATAGAGAACCATCAAAGTCATCTGTTTTTGGATACAGGTTCACCGCACCATGTGGAACTCACTGAGAATATTGAGTCTTTAAATATTAAAGAAAAAGGAGCTAAAATTAGATATGGAGATACTTATGGAGAAAAAGGGTCTAATGTCAATTTTGTTAAGCAGCTTTCCAAAAATCGATTTGCCATTCGCACTTACGAACGTGGAGTAGAGGACGAGACTTTATCTTGCGGAACAGGTGTTACGGCTGTTGCCCTTGCGATGCATAATTTAGGGAAGAGTTCTTCTCATTCTATTCAACTCAAAACTCAAGGAGGCGATTTAACGGTTCGTTTTAAAAAATCAGATCAAGGTTACCATGATATTTGGTTGATTGGTGCCGCAACTTTTGTTTTTAAAGGTGAAGTAGAATGTTAACATTAAAAGGAAAACATATCTACTTACGGGCTTTAGAGCCAGAAGATTTAGAGTTTGTTCATGCTATAGAGAATGACGAGTCCATCTGGGAATTGAGCAATACCCTGACCCCATACTCTCGTTTTTTAATAAAGGAGTACCTTAAGAATGCAAAACAAGATATTTATGAAGCCAAACAATTGCGCTTAGTGGTATCTGACAAAAAGGACAATGCCATTGGCCTTATTGATATTTTTGATTTTGATTTTAAGAATAAACGGGCTGGTATAGGCATAATCATAAAAGATCCCGAACAAAGGGGCAAAGGGTATGGAGCAGAAGCTATTAATCTATTGGTAGATTACTGTTTTAAAAAATTGAGCCTGCACCAACTCTATTGCAACATTAGTGAAACAAATTCGGCTAGCCTGCGTTTATTTGAGAGAGCAGGATTTGAGAAAATCGGACTTAAAAAAGATTGGAATTATACTTCTGAAGGCTACTCCAACGAATATCTTTTACAATTGATTAATAAATAACATGTATATAAAAAGAATACTTTGGGCCGTTGCACTAATCGGTCTTGTCATTTTTGCGGTGATTGCATACTATATATACGGTGCCATGTTTTCACCTAATACAAAATTTGAAAGTGAAAAGGTATATGTGCATATCGCTACGGATGATAATTACACTCTTGTGAGGCAGCAATTAGATTCTCTCCTAGAAGATATGGATACTTTTGATGCTCTGGCAAGACGCAAAAAATACATTTCTAATGTAAAACCTGGACGTTTTATCATCGAAAAAGGAATGAACAATAATGAAATCATCAATTCAATAAGAAGTCGAAATATTCCGCTTCAAGTCTCATTCAATAATCAAAACTCGTTAGAAGTGCTAGCGGGACGGATAGGTGAGCAGATTGAAGCTGATAGCCTTTCATTATTGGGAGCCATGAATAATTCGGACTTTTTAAAGAATAACGGATTTAACAAACAAACTGCTCTTGGCATGTATTTGCCAAATAGTTATGAGTTTTTCTGGAATACAGATGCTAAAGGTTTTAGAGATAGAATGCTAAAGGAATACCATCGTTTTTGGAATGATTCAAGATTGAAAAAAGCTGAAGCTATAGATATGACCCCGAATGAAGTGATTACCATGGCTTCTATAGTTTACGAGGAAACAAAGCAAAAATCTGAACAGCCAAGAGTTGCAGGTGTGTATTTTAATCGCATCCGAATAGGTATGCCATTACAGGCAGATCCAACAATTCGTTTTGCTGCATATCAATTGCCAGAATATAAAAACACTATTATTAAGCGTGTATTGAATAAACATAAAGAGATTAACTCTCCTTATAACACCTATACAAATCGAGGATTGCCACCAGGACCAATTGCCATGCCAGATTTGTCTGCTATTGATGCTGTTTTAAATTATGAAAACCACAATTACCTCTATTTTGTTGCTGATGCTGAAAGATTGGGGTTTCATAAGTTTGCCAAGACTTTGAGTCAGCACAATGCCAATGCACGGAGGTACCATAATTATTTAAATCAACAAGGAATTTTAAGATAGGGCTTTGAAAAAATTGCTGTTATATATAGGTCTTGGACTATTATCACTAACAGCTGTGAATAGTCAATCGAGACTTAATCAGTTTTTAACTCCAAGTGACACCTTAAATAAACCAAGACGAAATTTTGTTATTATTTCTGAAGCTGCTTTGGCGACTTCGACGCTAATTGCCTTAGACCAATTGTGGTATGCGGATTTTGAACGCTCTTCTTTTAAAACTACCAATGACAACAGTGAATGGCTACAATTAGATAAAGCCGGCCATGTGTATTCGGCATATCAGTTGGGGCGAATAGGTGCCACGGCACTCAACTGGAGTGGTGTTTCAGAAAAAGATCAATTAATTTATGGTGCTACTTTAGGGCTTGGCTTTTTAACAGCCGTTGAGGTTTTTGATGGATTTTCTGAGGAATGGGGTTTTTCTTGGGGAGATATGTTAGCCAATGCTACTGGCACAGGATTGTATGTAGGCCAACAATTACTTTGGGACGAACAACGTATTTCTTTAAAATATTCTTTTAACCGTACTGAATTTGCTTCTCAAAATCCAGATAAACTAGGAGACGGGCTGGCAGAAGAATTTCTTAAAGATTATAATGGACAAACGTATTGGTTGAGTTTCAACATCAACTCATTTTTGAATACTAATTTTTTACCAGATTGGTTAAATTTTGCTGTGGGTTATGGCGGCACTGGAATGCTCACCGGAAATGATCAAAATGAGCTTTTTCTAAACCAAAATCCAAGACGCCAATATTATCTTAGTTTGGACATTGATTTAACCCGAATTAAGACAAATTCTCAAGTTTTAAAATCGATATTCAGCGTTTTTAACACGATTAAAGTACCTTTTCCAACTGTGGAGTACACCGATAAAACAGGCTTTAAGCTGTATTACATCTACTTTTAAGAGACTTTTAACGTCTCTACGGCCATAGTTCCATTTATATCGTATATTTGCAGCGAATTTTGTGGGACCATTTTTGGGGATCGCGTTTTGCATAAATTTAAAGGTTATGAAAACAAAATTTTTACAGAATTTAGTAGTGCCATTTGCAGCCTGTTTTTTGATTGCTATGGCATTGTATCCAGAAGCTAATTTAGATCCAAATCTATATACTACAGATGGTTTGGAACTAGACTTTAATATTTCTGAAGAATTAGCTCTTGCAGAAGTTGCTTCAAAAGAAAAAACTGCTGTTTTTACTCCAGCTTTAGGAAAGTCATTTCAAGGATTTAAAGAAGCCTTAGGGTTTAAAGAATCACAAGGGAATTATTTTTCAGTAAATACTTTTGGTTATTTAGGGAAATACCAATTCGGAAAGGAAACTTTAAAAATGATTGGTATTTACAACCCAGCTCTCTTTTTAAAGAACCCTGAACTACAGGAAAAAGCTTTTATTGCTAACTTAAAGCGTAATAAATGGATTTTAAGAAATGACATTAAGCGTTTTGTAGGTAAGAATATTGGTGGTGTGGAAGTCACAGAATCAGGTATTTTAGCCGCCGCTCATTTAGCGGGTGCCGGTAACGTAAAAAAATATCTTAGAAGTTACGGTAGAACTGATTTTGCAGATGGTTACGGAACCACAGTAAAGACTTACCTTAAGAAGTTTAAAGGATACGATACAACTTCAATTACGCCAGATAGAAAAGCAAAAGCAAGGGTTTAGTCCTTGTGAATAATAAAAATCGCAGGTCGTTTGTGAAAGTCCTCTTTATTAGACTTCCATTCACCTGCGGTTTGTGTTTTTATATATTCCGTGGGGAGCGTTAAATCACATGCCACGCAAATTCTTGTATTTGGATGCAAAGTGGACACCAAGTCTTCTAGCATTTTTGTATTTCTGTAGGGTGTTTCAATGAAAAGCTGCGATTGGTTAAAGTCTGCTGATCGTCTTTCTAAAGTTTTAATGGTAGATCTACGTTCAGATTTGTCTATAGGTAGGTAGCCATTAAAAGTAAAACTTTGACCATTCATTCCGGAAGCCATTAAAGCCAAAACAATAGAAGACGGCCCCACAATAGGGACTACCTTAACATTTAATTGATGTGCTATTCTTACAATTTCAGAACCAGGGTCAGCTATAGCTGGGCATCCGGCTTCTGATAATAGCCCCATTGAAATACCATTTAGACAGGGGTTTAAAAATGTATTGAGCTCTTCTTCTAAAGTGTATTTGTTTAAGGTGCTTAGTTTTAGAGTGTTTTGTGACTTCTTTGGCGAAATACGCTTTATAAATCGACGCGCTGATTTTTCGTTCTCAACAATATAATCATCAAGTTGTTCAATCAATCTTTTAATTGACATCGGAAGCACCTCCAGAGGTGGATTGTCGCCCAAACGTGTTGGGATTAAATAAAGTTTTCCTTTATCCTGCATATTCAAAGATAGTGAAATAGACGTAGAGCTTAACCTAGTTTATCAGCGATTAAAGAACAAGTATCATCAAGAATTTTAAATACATACTCAAAATCTGATGTATCACCATGATATGGATCCGGAACATTCTTATTTGTTAAAACTGGATTCTCGTTTAAAATGAGTTTTACCTTTTCTTTGTCCGATTCAGACTGGGCAAGTGAAAGAATGTTTTTGTAGTTTGAAGAATCCATAGCATAAATAATATCAAACTCATCAAAATCTGACGCTGTAAATTGACGTGCCTGTTGCATAGAAATATCTATGCCGTTCTTTTTTGCTACAGCAATTGATCTATAATCAGGTGAATTTCCAATATGATAAGCTCCAGTGCCTGCGGAATCAATAACAAATTTATCAGAACTCAGTTTAGATTGTAAAATGCCATGAGCTAATGGCGAGCGGCAAATATTACCTAAACAGACTACAAGTATCTTAGTCATGTTTTAAATCTATATTACAGAGATAATTTTTTAGCTAAATCTTCTACGTACTTTCTAAATTGTTTATCTGTAGAAGACAAATTGTCCACAGTTTTACAGGCGTGAAGCACAGTTGCGTGATCTCTTTGGCCAATTTGTGAACCAATACTTGCTAAAGAAGCTTTGGTGTATTTTTTAGCGAAAAACATGGCTAACTGTCTTGCTTGTACAATATGACGCTTTCTTGTTTTAGATTGAAGCGTACCGACATCCATTTGAAAATAGTCCGAAACCACTTTTTGAATGTAATCAATAGAGACTTCGCGTTTTGTGTTCTTTACAAACTTTTCAACGATATCTTTCGCTAGATTCAGTGTGATTTCTTTTTTGTTGAAAGACGATTGAGCAATTAATGAAATAATAGCGCCTTCAAGCTCACGGACATTGGTTTTAATATGCTTGGCAACATATTCAACAATATCTTCAGGCATTTCCACACCGTCTCTATACAGTTTATTTTTCAAGATTGAAACACGTGTTTCAAAATCTGGGCTTTGCAATTCGGCTGATAATCCCCATTTAAAACGAGACAATAGGCGCTGTTCAATGTCTTGCATATCTACTGGTGCCTTATCACTTGTCAGTATTACCTGCTTACCATTTTGGTGCAAGTGATTGAATATGTGGAAAAATACATCTTGCGTTCCGGTTTTACCTGAAAAGAACTGAACATCATCAATTATTAATACGTCAATGATTTGGTAGAAATGAATAAAATCGTTTCTGTTGTTCTTTTTGACAGAGTCTATGTACTGTTGTGTAAATTTTTCAGCAGAGATATAAAGGACCGTTTTTTCAGGGTATTTGTCTTTAATATCTACACCAATGGCATGCGCTAAATGTGTTTTACCAAGACCAACACCACCAAAGATTAACAACGGATTAAAGGAAGTACCACCTGGTTTGTTGGCAACAGCAATACCTGCATTCCTTGCCAATCGGTTAGAATCTCCTTCAAGGAAATTTTCAAAACTATAGCTTGGATTTAGTTGCGATTCAATCTTTACATTTCTAATCCCAGGAATCACAAATGGGTTTTTTAGCTCTGGATTTTTATTATTAAAAGGCACATCTACATCTTGTGACTTAACTGCTGACCTATTAGAACTTGGAATTTTTTCTGTAAATGGTTGTTTGTTGCCGTAGGTGTTCTCCATTTTAATAACGTACACCAATTTGGCTTCTTCGCCAAGCTCCTTGGTTAAAGCAACCTTAAGAATTTTGACATAGTGTTCTTCTAGCCACTCATAGAAAAATTTACTAGGTACTTGGATACTTAATGCATTATTGGCAAACTTTACGGCTTTAATTGGTTCAAACCATGTTTTGTAGGCTTGTGGTTGTATATTATCTTTTATAAAATTGAGACAATTGCTCCAGACCGATTGAGCCGTTACATCCATATTAATTAGTTAAATTTCTTAGTTAGTGGTTGGGCAAAAAAAAGAGAAGTTGAATTTCCCTGTGATTATTTTTTGCTTGACAAATATGTGAACAAAATTCTTAAAAAAAAAATGAAAAGAGATTGAATTTTAAGAAATTTTTCCTCATGTTTAATTCCTCCCGAATTTACAAATTTTTTCTAAAAAAGCCATTAAATATATGAATTATAATGAAACAAAAATTAGAGTTCGCTATGGGGAGACTGACCAAATGGGTGTAGTTTACCATGCCAATTATGCACATTATTTTGAAGTTGGTAGAACCGAATGGCTACGACAATTTGAAATGACTTATAAATCCATGGAAGAAGATGGGATTATGCTTCCCGTAATTTCATTAACTATAAACTACAAAAATTCAGCACGTTATGATGATGTGCTTAAAGTGAGAACTCAATTAAAAAAAATGCCGACGGCTTCGATAGAATTTGAGTATGAATTATTAAATGAGTCCGGAAATCTTTTGGCTACAGGCTACACCAAATTGGCATTTATTGATATGAAACAGAATAGACCGACGCGTTGCCCGAAATATCTTTTAGATAAATTGCAGAATTAATCGTTATAATTCTTCGATATTAATTTCGTGAAGCCCCTCAAATATTTTGAAAATTGAAGAAGCGTTACCTTTTCTTACAGAAATTTCTATTAGACAATCTAATTCTAAAGTTTGCGAGACCATATTTAGTTGCTTTTCCTTAATAATCCGCATCACTTTATTCATGTTTTTATAGTCGAAAGTGATATTAAAATGGACATTAATTGTTTTGGTTTTGATTTTTGACGCTTCTAGAGCCATCTGAGCGGTAGTTTTATAAGCATTGATTAGTCCGCCTACGCCTAGTTTTACTCCACCGAAATAGCGAACAACCACAATCAAAACATTTGTAACATCAAAAGATTGAATTTGTCCATAGATTGGCATACCTGCACTATTATTAGGTTCGCCATCGTCATTTGCTCTATAGGCTATAGTTTCGGTTCCTAATTGATAAGCGTAGCACCAATGACCGGCATTATAATGTTTCTTCTTCAGGTCTTCAAGATGTAATTTAATTGTTTCCTCGTCAGATACAGGAAAGGCATACCCATAAAACTTACTGTTCTTATCCTTAAATAAAACTTCTTTTGACGGCTTTGTAATGGTTTTATAGGTGTCGTTCAGCTCTTTCATACCAAAGTCACTAGAGTTATGGCAACTAATGCTAGTAAAATCCCTACCCAGTTTATCTTATAAATGCGTTCCTTAAAAATTATAACTCCAACTAAAGTTGTTAGGGCAACAATGGCAACATTATTAACGGTAAATAATGTGGAACTTTCTAAACCTTCAAATTGAAGGGCTCTCAATAAAAAGTAAATTGAACAATAATTAACGATACCTAAGGCAATACCAAAAGGAATGCTTCGGATTTCAAATTTTCGATTTCTAATAATGAAATTGTAACAAAGCAATAAGATTCCGATTATGGCTGCAAAACCAAATATAGTTGCTGAAAAGATAGGAATGCCTTTAGGTTCAACATATGTGGTTTCGAGATACTTTATAGAGGTGTCTATGATTCCAGAACCAAAAAACAGCAATATGGGTAAGTGTAGTGATTTGGTAATTTTTATGTCTTCTTTTGGTTTAATAGATGTGAGATAAACGGCAAATAGAGCCAATACAATCCCAATAATTTTCTGAAAACCAGACCCTTCGTTATAGGCATAAATCCCGAAAGCTACAGGAATAATAACACTCATTTTACTGGCTACAGAAGCTACCGATAGCCCGTTAACTTGTGAGGTCAAGGCCATAACATTAAAAATAGCAATGAACAAAAAACCCAAACAAAAGGCACCAAGAAACCAATCAGAATTGACGATTCTTGTCATTTGTACGGAGTCTTCGTAAAGTAAAAGACCTGTTGCACATGCCGCTATATAATTGAAAACAATCGTCTGTAAGGTATTGACCTTATATTTTTTTAGTGATCTGAATATGATAAAGATCGCTGTGGATGATAAAATGGAGAGTAGTAGATATATCAAAACAGATGTTGGTTAGTGCTAAATAAGTTGATAACGTCCTCTTTGGTTTCGTCTATATTCCAAACATGAAAACCCATTTTTGAAGCTGTATCAGTATTCTCTTTAGTGTCGTCAACAAATATACAGGCTTTAGGGCCTAAGTTATTTTCATTAATGACGAATTCAAAAATATTGGAATTTGGTTTTCTCAGGTTGATTTCATGTGATAAATAAAACTTATCGAAACAAGATCTGAACTCCTCAAAAAAAGGAACAGTTTCCTTTACCTTATCAATATGAAGTTCATTAGTGTTGCTCAATAACAGTATTCTATATTCATTTTTATTTTTAATGGTCTTTAAAAAGTCTAACCTGTATGACGGAAAATCCTTTAAGATACAATTCCATGCATCAAGAATTTGAGCTCTTTTTAGCTGTGGAAATTTAGTTTCATAAAACTCAATGAATTCTTCAGAAGAGATATGTCCGGTTTCATAACGCTGATTAATGTCTATCATATCGTTAGAAAAGAACTTTAGCCCAAACAGTTTTAGAGCATTGTCCATAGCACCTTGTTTATCCAAATTGATAAAAACATCGCCAAAATCGAAAATAAGCGTATTAATCATTGACATATATTCTTAAAATATCAGATTCGACCCTAGTTTCATTACTAAGTTTGCCTGAAAACAAAGGTGCTTTGGTACCCTTTTTAAAGGTGTTGCTTCCATAAAATACTCGAGCTTCGTCCCATAAACCTTGGTCAATAAATGTTTGAAGCGTTTTTGAGCCACCTTCAATGATTACAGAGTTAATATGCTTTTGATACAGAAATGAAGATATCTGCGATGCTATGGTCTTGTTACCTGACCAATCAATTGTATTTCTATCAACGATTAAGGTGTCCGCTTCATCATTTATCACCTTATGACTTTTATTAACTTTGCTGTTTTGGTCTAAAACAATTCGAGTTGGATTGTTTCCTTTCCAATCTCTCGCGGTTAAACTAGGGTTGTCCATTAAAACGGTGTTAGTCCCCACTAAAATAGCTTGCTCCTCAGTGCGCCATTTATGCACTAATTGTCTTGAATAGGTATTTGTAATCCACACGGGTGCTTTTTCAGTTCGGTTTTCTGGAGCTATAAATCCATCCGCTGATTCCGCCCATTTTAAAATTATGTATGGACGCTTTTTATTATGAAAGGTAAAAAACCGCTTATGATGTGCTTTACATTGGTTCTCTAAAATTCCAACGGTGACATCTATGCCTGCTGCCTTTAGTTTTTTAATGCCTTTACCAGACACTTTGGGATTGTCATCTAAACACCCAATAACCACTTTTGGTATCTGATGTTCAATGATTAGGTCACTGCAAGGTGGGGTTTTTCCATAATGACTACATGGTTCTAGAGTGACATATAGAACGGCTTTTTTTAGTAGGGACTTATCCTCAACTGAGTGTATGGCATTAACTTCTGCATGTGGCCCTCCGTAGGGACTGGTATAACCTTCACCAATAATTTTATCCTTATAGGTGATAACAGATCCGACCATCGGATTAGGGCGTGTTGTCCCAAGCCCATAATTGGCAATCTGCAAGGCACGGCTCATAAAAAGAAGGTGGTCCTTCACTACCATTGAAACTTTTAATAAGACTGAAAAAATGAATTTAATCTGTATCTTCAACCCAAAATTCAGACGTAAAAATAAGACAATAAAGTGAGTCGAGATAACGCTATAATTAGACCCATAAAAAAGGATGATGATCCTAAAATTGCTAAAGCCATTAGAGCTGTTTTAATTGAAATGGGTGTTCCAAAAGTGGGTACAGCCTATGAAGATGCTGCGCTAGACTGCATGACAGAAACTTACGATGCAGACAGAAAAATATATTTTGTGGTTGAGGATGGTAGAGAAATATTGGGAGGTGCTGGTATTTCACCTTTAGACAATTATGAAGGTAACATCTGCGAACTTCAAAAAATGTATTTTATGCCTGCGGCACGCGGCAAAGGATTAGGACTTCAAATGATGGAAAAATGCCTGTCCTTTGCTAAAGAAGCAGGTTTTGAAAAATGTTATCTCGAAACCATGCCTTATATGGATGATGCTCGTAAACTATACCGTAAAGTTGGTTTTGAAGCTTTGGACGGACCAATGGGAGATACTGGCCACTATAATTGCTCGGTCTGGATGATTAAAAATTTGTAAGCTATAAGGATTTGCGCTTAAAAGACATTCAGGACATATTTCACAAAGAACTAGATGCTATTTATGGTAGGGAAGAGGTAGATGCATTCTTTTATCTTCTAATCGAATCCTATTTTAATGTTCCAAGATTTCATTTAGCATTACATCCAGAGCTTAGTATTACTAAAGAAGAGCAGACGCCTATTTTTAATGCTCTCCATGAGTTAAAACAAGAAAAACCTATTCAATATATAATAGGAGCAACTGAGTTTTATGGGTTAAACTTTAAGGTAAATCCTAATGTTCTCATTCCAAGACCAGAGACTGAGGAGTTAGTAGACCTTATATTAAAGAATTATAAAGCTACCGAACATCTTAAAATACTGGATGTTGGTACAGGCAGTGGCTGTATTGCTGTGGCTTTGGGAAAACAAATAAACAATGCTGAGGTATTTGCAGTTGATATAAGTGGTGAAGCTATAAAGATTGCTAAGGAGAATGCCTTAGCTAATGGGGTTAATGTCTCATTTGTCAATACAGATATATTAGACGTAAATAAGAGAAACTCATGGTTTGCAGGTATTACATTTGATATCATCGTTTCAAACCCTCCTTATGTCCGTGAGTTAGAGAAGAAAGAAATGAAGGCTAATGTTCTTAATAACGAACCGGAAACGGCTCTGTTTGTAGATGATAGCAACCCTTTGGTTTTTTATGATGCCATTTGTGAATTTGCCATAAATAAATTGAATACAAACGGCCAATTATATTTTGAAATTAACCAGTATCTTGGACCTGAAATGAAAGCCCTTGTAGATAATTACCATTTTAATGATGTAAGATTGAAAAAGGATTTAGCAGGAAACGATAGGTTTGTTTATGGTCGATTCCCTAATTAAAAAAGATAGCAATTGAAGAGTATAGCAGTATTTTGTGGCAGTAGTAGCGGAAATGACCAAGTTATTATTAATGAAGCAAACCGGTTAGGTGAAATTTTAGTACAGCAAGAAATCACATTGGTGTATGGAGCAGCTCAGATTGGTATTATGGGTATTGTTGCCAATGCTGTATTAAATGATGGTGGCAACGTCATAGGTGTAGTCCCTCATTTTTTAAGTTCTAAAGAAATCATTCATCCTAATTTGTCTGAACTCATTCAAACTGATACCATGCACGACCGTAAAGTCATTATGTACGATAAAAGCGATGGTTTTATGATTATTCCTGGTGGTTTTGGGACAATGGACGAATTTTTTGAAATCGCTACCTGGGGTCAACTGGGGCTTCATTCCAAACCGATAGGCATCTTAAATACTAATGGGTATTACGATGCATTAATTGAACAATGCAAAACGATGGTTGAGCGTGGATTTTTAAATCAGGAAAACTTTGATGCTATAGTTGTTGATACAGAAATTGAAGGCCTACTTCAAAAGATGAAAGACTTTAAACCATTGCCAGTCCCTAAATGGTTGAATAAGGAAAGATTATAATAATGATTACAGAAGAATACATAAATGGCCTGCGTGATGAGCTCCGTCAGCACAATTATAATTATTACATTTTAGACAACCCTACGATTAGTGACTTTGACTTTGATCAAAAGTTAAAAGAACTTCAAGCTATAGAAGCTGCTCATCCTGAGTTTTATGATGCCAATTCTCCAACACAGCGTGTAGGCGGAACAATAACAAAGAATTTTGAAACTATTGTCCATGACCATCGTATGTATTCTCTAGATAACTCCTATTCAAAGGATGATTTATTGGATTGGGAAAAACGCATTAAAAAGATGGTTGATGGTGAAGTGCAATACACCTGTGAGTTAAAGTATGATGGTGCTTCCATGAATTTAACATACGAAAATGGTAAACTTTTAAGAGCCGTTACTCGTGGGGATGGATATCAGGGCGATGAAGTCACGGCCAATGTAAAAACTATAAACACAGTGCCTTTACAGCTTAAAGGTGATTTTCCTTCAAGGTTTGATATTAGAGGTGAAATTATTTTACCGATTGAAGGTTTTTTAAAAATGAATGAAGAGCGGGTTGCCAATGATGAAGAGCCTTATAGAAACCCGAGAAATACGGCATCAGGTAGTTTAAAACTTCAAGATAGTACTGAGGTGGCAAAACGTCCATTAGAATGTTTGTTATACAGTATAAAAGGTGATAACCTTAATATTCAGTCTCAATTTGAAGGCTTAGAAAAGGCAAGGTCGTGGGGATTTAAAGTCCCTAAGGAAGCAAAATTGGTCAATTCTATTGATGAGGTTTTGGAGTATATTAATTATTGGGATCAACATCGTCACGAATTACCTTATGAAATAGATGGGGTAGTTGTCAAGGTGAATAGCTTGTTCCAACAAGACGAGTTAGGCTTTACCGCTAAGGCACCACGTTGGGCAATGGCCTATAAGTTTAAGGCAGAACAAGTCTCTACGGTGTTAAATGAAATTACGTATCAGGTGGGTAGAACAGGAGCCATTACTCCTGTGGCCAATTTAGAGCCAGTTCAATTGGCAGGTACAATCGTAAAACGCGCATCATTACACAATGCAGATCAGATTGAAAAGTTGGATATTAGGGAAGGGGATACTGTTTATGTTGAAAAAGGTGGGGAGATTATCCCGAAGATAATCGCTGTTGATCTGAATCAAAGACCTATAAATTCAGTTCCTACTGAATATATTGGTGAATGTCCGGAATGTGGTACGGAACTTCAGCGTATTGAAGGCGAGGCCAAGCATTATTGCCCTAATTTTAATCATTGTCCACCTCAAGTGATTGGTCGTATTCAACATTTTATCTCCAGAAAAGCTATGGACATAGAAGGTTTGGGTGGTGAAACGGTTGCGTTGTTGGTAAAAGAAAACCTTATTTCAAATTATGCTGACCTGTATGAATTAACCAAGGAGCAAGTACTGCCATTAGAGCGTATGGCAGAGAAAAGTGCAGAGAACCTTATTAATGGCATAGAAAAATCTAAAGAAATTCCTTTTGAAAGGGTATTATTTGCTTTGGGTATACGCTATGTAGGCGAAACGGTTGCAAAAAAACTGGCAAAGCATTATAAAAACATTGATAATTTATTATTTGCATCAACTCTAGACCTTACTAATGTTGATGAAATTGGGGAACGCATTGCTGAAAGCGTAGTTGAATTTTTTAGTTCTGAAGCAAATAGAAGTAGTGTTGAAAGACTAAAATCTTATGGTGTGCAGTTAGAAATCAGTAAAGAGAAACTGGCCAATCAAACTAATATACTTCAAGGTCATACTTATGTAGTCTCTGGAGTATTTGAAACGGTATCCCGTAATGAACTTAAAAAACTAATAGAAGATAACGGAGGTAAAGTAGGTTCTTCAATATCTTCTAAAACCAATTTTTTAGTTGCTGGTGATAAAATGGGTCCCAGTAAAAGAGCTAAGGCAGAGACATTGGGCATTCCAATTATCTCTGAACTAGATTTTTTAAACAAACTAAAAGCGTAAACAGGCATCAATAATATTTATTTGTACATAAAAACTTACTTTTTGAAAAAAAATAATCGATTAAATGCGTTTTTATTCGTTTAATTGTAAATAATTTTTATATTTGTCAAAGCTAATTAATTCAATAAGTAATGTTTATTAACCGGTTACTAAAGATAATTTTACTTCTTCTTGGCGCTGTTTATATCGTTGTACAGACCTTAGAACAAGATATGTATGGTCTTGGTGTGAGTTCGGTAATGTTATTGTTACTTATAGTTCTTTACTTCAGAAAAACAAATCAGACACGACGATATTTTTTAGGATTTCTTGCACTATATGCTTTGTCTGAGATATCTGGATTTTTAAGTTATTATTTTCCGCTAGAGGATGATACCTTAACACTATTATACTACGGTGGTAATTTACTATATATCAGTGCTTATGTTTTACTGATATATCATATTATTTCAAAACTAAATTTTAAGACTATAATCTCTAAATTTTCAGTTTCATTATTAATTCTTTTGGTACTGAGTATTTTTGCTGTAACATTGGTTACAGATGCTGCGGGTGGTAGTCTTGATACTTATCAATATATTCTGGAGTTCACTTACAATGCTGTTATTATGATTCTTTTATCGGTAGGATTAATTAATTATATGTACAGAAATGATACTAAAGCTATGCTTATTCTGATAGGTACAATATTCATATTCTTTTCAGAAGTCATACAATTAGCGGATTACTACATTTCAGAAAGTAGCTATTTAAGTGCCTCTTATTCAATATTCTTGTTTATTGCTTTTGTATGTCTGTACTTGCAATCTCAAAAAGCTTATGTCGGTCCTATAGCTGAGTATGTTGATGAAGACTATATAGAAGAAAAGGCTAAAGCTTAGCCCCCAAAAAAGGAATATTTTTTCTGTTAAAATATAAAATGATACTGCTTAATATAAAAGTAAGTAGTCCTGTGTAAAACAAAATTCCCCCATCATCTTTTACTTCAATACCAAGTTGAGTTAAGTGCATTAGTATGGCACCAGCCATAAGACCTATTGCTAATAACGCTCCTGCCCAAACCGTTCTGGGGATTAATAATAGAATACCCGCAATTAGCTCTAAAACACCTGTCCCTATTCTTCCATAAGGTTCAAGACCGATTGTTTCAAAGATATAAACACTGTCTGGATGCGCTGTGAATTTAAACCTAAGGGTCTGTATTAATATAACAGCGACAATAATACGTAAGGCGAGGATTATATGTTTTGATTTCATAATGGGTTTGGTTAAAGATTCCCATTTTCAGTCGCAACTAAAAAAAATGCTTACACCAAAATAGTAGTTCCCTGTGACTTTGGCGCTTTACCTTCTTCAAAATAGAAGTCTATACGTCCCAAATACAAGCCATAGCAGCCAACTTGGTTGACCAGTACATTTTTATCGGCACTATTGCGTTCTATAGTAGGTTTAGGTAAAAACGTATGGGTGTGCCCACCAATAATCAAATCAATGTCCTTAGTTGCCTTAGCAAGGTTTAAGTCACAAACGTGATTTGGTGAATTCCTATAATAATACCCGATATGCGATAGACAAATGACCAAGTCACATTGCTCTTCATCTTTTAGGATGCGAGACATGTCTTGAGCGATTTCAATTGGGTCGAGGTATTTGGTTTCTTTATATAATTTTTTATCTACCAATCCCTCTAATTCAATTCCTAATCCAAAAACACCAATCTTAATACCGTCTCTAACCAAGATTTTGTAGGGTTCTACATGGGTGTCCATTACAGTATTGGTAAAGTCATAGTTGGCAGACACAAAATCGAACTTAGCATTTGGTAGTTGTTTGTATAGGCCATTAATACCATTATCAAAATCATGGTTGCCGATGGTTGCTAAATCATACTTTAACATACTCATCAGCTTAAATTCTAGTTCACCTCCATAGTAATTAAAGTAGGGTGTGCCTTGAAAAATATCACCAGCGTCCAAAAGCAATGTGTTGGGGTTTTCTTTCCTTATATTTTCTACTAAAGTAGCACGTCTTGCCACACCACCCTTATTGGCATTTCTGCCATCATCAGGGCCAAAAGGATCTATATGACTATGGACATCGTTGGTGTGCAATATGGTAATTTGTTTTGTTTTTTTGCTGCTAAATGACTGAAGTCCAAGTCCTCCAATGCCAGCGAGAGCAGTAGCTGCAGTAGTTTGTTGTATAAATTGTCTGCGTTTCATGCTTATTTTTTCAATTTTATAAATCGATTATCTATAACAGGTTGTAGGGTGTCAATTTTTTTAAAGTAATCGATAAGCGCATTCCTGATTTTATAATCTAAAACTGTTAACCCTTCATTCTTTTGAAAAAAGGTCATATTGCCACCACCATTATAGAGATAATCATTTGTGGCCACATAATACGTTCTGTTTTCATCAATAGGTTCATTGTTTATAGTGGAAGAGGCAACTTCACCATTTGGCGTTAATGTTAACTGGAGTCCAGAAATTGGGTCAGCACCGCGCGAGTTAGCTAAATAAGAAATTAACTCTTGTATTTGTGGTCCTTTCATAGCAACAACTACAATCGAATTCTCAAAAGGCATTACTTCATAAGCTGTTCTAGCTGTAATTGGGCCCTTTGAAATAATGGAACGTATGCCACCATAATTCAATAATACCATATCAATTTGTTGGTCAGTTCGTGATTTAAAAACTGGATTTGCTTGCTCATAAACAGCATCAGCCATAAAGTTTCCAATAGCCGTATTTAAGTCACCATTAGTTTTGTCATAGGTTTCTGCAGAATATGCTAAAACGCTATCCAAATCATTATTAACGTGCTCACGATAGGGTTTTATATAGGCTTCGATAGCTGAATTGCTCTCTAAACTATCTGAAATTGAGATACGTTTACCTTCAATTTTGTCTATATGAACTTCGTTCTTGCAAGAGATAATTATTATTGAAAAACAGGCAAGACCTATAATTTTTTTTAGCATTGAATATCTTATAGGTTGTTTAAGAATTTTTGAAATCACTTTTACTAAATTTGTACAAAGTTTAAAGGTAAATGATTTTTAAGGCTTTTAAGGAAAAATCAAATCAAAAATACGTTAACAATTTGTTGGTAGCACGTAAAGCAGCTGTTGACAAAAGAAAAGTAACGTCTATTGGTGTGCTTTTAAACGAGCAGGAATTTAGAGACTCTGAAGCATTTCATCGCTTGTTTAAGGTGTTGGGACTTCATGCTCCTAAGCACAAGATTTTGACGTATTCTATTGATGATTCCATTGCGCATGCACAATGGGATACCTTTTATGGCCCAAAGGATTTTGGATGGAATGGAAAGATAAAAAACTTGGATTTACAGCAATTTGTCGAAAGGGATTTTGATGTTTTAATTTGCTATTATAAGTCGGAAGACATTGAATTGAAACAGGTTGCGGCCATGTCTAAGGCTAATTTTAAAGTGGGTATTTCCTCTAATGACGAGCGTTTATTTGACCTTATTATTAATGTAAAACCTTCTCAATTCGATGTGTTTGCCTCTGAATTCAAAAAATATTTAATGATTTTAAATAAACTATAAATGACACAATTTATCGGTACCGGTGTTGCCCTAATTACGCCATACAATGAAGATCTTTCAGTTGATTTTGACGCACTTTCAAAGCTTGTGGAATACAATATCACCAATGGCACGGAGTACTTGGTTATTAGTGGTACTACTGGTGAAAGTGTAACCATGACTTCCGAAGAAAAACGAAAGATTGTAGCATTTATAGCAGATATTAATAAAGGAAGAGTTCCGTTGGTTTTAGGTATAGGCGGTAATAATACACTTTCAGTGATTGAAGAACTTAAAACTTCAGATTTATCTTCTATTGATGCTATTTTATCTGTTTCACCATATTATAGCAAACCTACTCAGGAAGGCATTTATCAGCATTTTAAGGCAATTTCTGAAGTATGTTCAAAGCCAATAATTCTTTACAACGTTCCTGGAAGAACTTCTAGCAATATGTTACCCGAAACCACATTAAGATTGGCAAATGATTTTAAAAATATTATTGCTGTAAAAGAAGCAGGAAATAATGTTGCGCAATACCTTCAGTTACTAAGGCATAAGCCTAAGGATTTCTTAGTGCTTTCGGGCGATGATGACTTGGCCTTGCCTGTTGTTTTGGCAGGTGGTTCTGGTGTGATTTCAGTAATCGGACAAGCATTACCTAAGGAATTTTCACAGATGATACGAGATGGACTCTCTAGAAAAGTCGACAAGGCCTATAAAACGCATTTTGATCTAATGCCTATTACAAGTCTTATTTTTTCTGAAAATAATCCCTCTGGTGTAAAAGCCGTTTTAGAAGCTTTAGGTATTAGTGATGCCAGAGTACGATTACCATTGGTGGAAGCTACTCGAGGGTTGAAAGAAAAGATAGCCAAAGAGCTCAAGGTTTTAGGTAAAAGTTAAACTTCAATTAAAATCCTGATGAAGGCTAAAAAGTGCCTTATTTTAGCATATAATTTTTGTTTTTAAAATCCGTTTATTATATCTACTTTTGCAACCTGTTTTATATTTATGAAAAAGATACTTTACATATTCCTAATAAGTTCATTTCTATTCTCTTGCAGTGATTACCAAAAGGCAATGAAATCGGAGGATACCGCTTTAAAATTCCAGATGGGTTCTGATCTTTATGATGCAGGAAAATGGAACAAAGCACATCGCTTATTTGCTCAAATTGTGCCTAAGTACGCAGGGAAACCTCAGGCTGAGAAGTTATCCTATATGTATGCAATGACATCTTACAACATGGGGGATTATTATGTAGCAGGGTATCAATTCAATCGATTTGTAGGGTCTTACCCTACGAGTGAAAAGAAGGAGGAGGCTGCTTTTTTATCAGCGAAAAGTGCTTATGAATTGTCTCCGATTTATTCAAAAAATCAAGCAGAAACTATAGAGGCTTTAGAAAAGTTACAGTTGTTTGTGAATTCTTATCCAGAATCAGAATATTTGGCTGAATCTAACAAGCTGATACGAGAATTGGATTATAAGCTAGAAAAAAAGGCTTTTGAAATAGCCAAACAATACAACCGCATTTACGATTACAAAGCTTCGGTAAAATCATTCAATAACTTTTTATTGGATTTCCCTGGGGCAACACTAAGAGAAGATGCTATGTTTGAACGTTTAAATGCAGCAACTAATTTAGCGGTCTTTAGTGTAGATTACCTAAAGGAAGAGCGCTTAAAAACAGCGATGTCTTATTATGAGGCATTAAAAAAATCATACCCAAATTCAGAATACCTTGAAGAGGCAACTAAACTGAATTCGGAATTACAAGAACAGTTAAACAGTTTCAATACTAAAAGTTAAGTACTATATATAATGGATTTAAAAAAGACAGACGCACCGGTTACGACATTAACGTACAACAGAAACAAAATAGATGCTCCTACAGATAATATCTATGAGGCCATTTCTGTTATCGCTAAACGTGCAGAACAAATTAACACAGATATAAGAAGAGAGCTTATCGATAAATTGGAGGAGTTTGCGACTTATAATGATAGTTTAGAAGAGATTTTTGAAAACAAGGAGCAGATTGAAGTTTCTAAGTTTTACGAAAAGTTACCTAAACCACATGCCTTAGCTATTAAAGAGTGGTTAGATGATAAGATTTATCATAGAAATACTGAGGATACGACTCAGGAATAAATATTGAATGCCTATTCTAAAAGACAAAAACATTCTACTAGGTGTTACGGCAGGTATTGCAGCGTATAAAACTGCCAATCTAGTAAGACTATTCATAAAAGCAGGTGCCAACATTAAAGTAGTGATGACACCTGCTTCTAAGGATTTTATAACCCCACTTACACTTTCCACACTTTCTAAAAACCCAGTTTATTCTTCGTTTACTGATAAAGAAGATGATAATGCGGTTTGGAACAATCACGTAGAATTAGGCCTTTGGGCGGATCTCTTTATTATTGCTCCAGCAACAGCAAATACATTATCCAAAATGGTTAATGGCGCAAGTGACAACTTGTTGTTGGCTACATATTTATCGGCAAAATGTCCTGTTTATTTTGCGCCAGCAATGGATTTAGATATGTACAAACACCCAAGTACCAAAGAATCATTTAAAAAATTATTGGAGTTTGGAAATATTATGATTCCTGCTACCAGTGGTGAGTTAGCTAGCGGTCTTGTCGGTGAGGGGAGAATGGCAGAGCCAGAGGATATTGTCGAATTTATTGAAAAAGATATTCTTAAAAAATTGCCTTTAAGAGGGAAAAAAGTATTGATTACTGCTGGGCCGACTTATGAAGCTATTGACCCTGTCCGATTTGTGGGTAATCATAGTAGTGGCAAAATGGGCTTCGAAATTGCAAACGCTGCTGCTAACTTGGGTGCTGAGGTTATACTTGTAACAGGACCAACGCATCAAAAACTAGAGCATACACTTATTGCTATTAAACCTGTTACGAGTGCTCAGGAGATGTACGATGAGGTTCATAAGCACTATACTGATTGTGACGTCGCTATCCTCTCTGCAGCCGTTGCAGATTATAGACCACAAGAAATTGCAAAAAACAAAATAAAAAAGAAGGATACTACGTTTACTATTCAACTTGAGAAAACAAAAGATATTTTAAAATCTCTTGGAGAACAGAAACAAAATCAGTTTTTGGTCGGTTTTGCATTAGAAACCAATAACGAAGTTGAGAATGCCGTAGGTAAGTTAGAATCTAAAAATTTGGATTTAATCGTGTTGAATTCCTTGCAAGATAAAGGTGCTGGTTTTGGTGGTTCAACGAATAAGGTTACATTTATAACAAAATCGAAATCAATCATTGAGCATCAACTAAAATCAAAAACAGAAGTTGCTCAAGACCTTTTACAACTTATATTAAAATCTATAGATGCGTAAATTTCTTGGCTTTTTAGCGTTCTTAATATCCTTTACAAGTCTTTCACAAGAATTGAATTGTACTGTTACGGTTGTAGCTCAACAAACAGGTAATGATAATAATGTTGTCTTTAGGACTTTGGAGCGTCAATTGACTGAATTCATTAATAATACAACGTGGACTAACCAAACGTTTAGGCCATCAGAACGTATTGAGTGTAGTATGGTTATTAATATTCAGAATTACAACAATGACGCTTTTTCGGGTACTTTACAAGTTCAGTCGTCAAGACCTGTTTTTAATTCATCTTACAAAACACCTATCTACGCTTTTAATGACAAGGATTTTCAATTCAACTATTTAGAATATCAGAACTTGGTGTATAATCCAAACCAGTTTGAGTCTAATTTAATATCCATGTTGTCTTTTCATATTTATATTATGTTAGGTATGGATGCAGATTCTTTTGCCCCTAATGGTGGCGACGAGCATTATGTGCAGGCGCAGGTCATTGCCAATTACTCCCAACAAGGAAATGCAAAAGGATGGAAGCTCTCTGATGGCTTACAATCTCGTTTTGCTTTGATTGATAATATTTTATCTCCGACGTATAAGGAATTTAGGTCGACGATGTACACATATCACAGAGAGGGACTAGACGTGATGAGTACTGCAGCTAAAAAGGGAAAAGACCAAATAGCAGCATCAATAATCGATTTACAGCAAATGCATAGACGACGCCCAAACTCTTTTATAATGCGTGTTTTCTTCGATGCTAAGGCTAACGAGATTGCAGATATTTTTAAAGGCGGTCCAAGTATTAATGTGACTAAAGTCATCGATGTTTTAAATACTGTTTCTCCAAACCAAAGTTCTAAGTGGAGACAGATAAAATTCTAAAAATCTTTCTTTAGTTTTCTTACATTTATAATGTTCAAAATGTAGCTTTGCATTTCTGAATATATAAATCACTCTAAATTGTTAACCAGTTTATCCATAAAGAATTATGCGCTTATCGATGAGTTGCACGTCAACTTTTCTGAAGGTCTGTCTATAATTACTGGCGAAACTGGGGCAGGGAAATCTATTTTGCTTGGTGCTTTATCTTTGGTGCTTGGTAAACGAGCCGATTTAAGTCAGATTAAAGACGGCAGTAAAAAATGTATTGTCGAAGCTATATTTAAAATTTCAGATTATAATTTGAAGTCGCTTTTTGAAGATGAAGACTTGGATTATGAGAATCTTTCAATAATTAGAAGGGAGATATTACCAAGTGGTAAATCTAGAGCCTTTGTGAATGACACACCAGTAAATTTAGACACGTTACAGCGATTGAGTAGTTTTTTATTGGACATCCATTCTCAGTATCAAACTAGAGATTTGTTAAATGAGGATTATCAGTTTGAATTGATTGATGCGCTCGCAGGGCATTCACACCTTTTGAGTGATTTTTCAAAACATTTAAAAGACTACAAGGCACAGCAAAAAAAATTAACAATACTCAAAGCATCGAAAGCAGAAAGCATTAAGGAATATGATTATAACCTTTTTTTAATGAACGAGCTGGAAGAGGCACAGCTTGAAGGTTTGGATGTAGAAACATTGGAAGAGCGTTATGAGCAATTGAACAATGTTGAAACTATAGAAGAAAAGTTGCAATTATGTTTCGAAATTATAAATAATGAAGAGTTCGGTGTTTTAGAACGATTGAATGAAGCAAAACGAGAAATCACTCAGATTAGCAGCTTTGGAAAATCTTATAATACCTTAAAAGAAAGGCTTGAGAGTGTTTTTATTGAGTTGGACGACATTAGGAGTGAGATTGAAGACTTATCATCAGGTATTGATTCTAATCCAAAAGAACTGGCAGAAACGAGTGAAAAACTTCAAAAAGTAAATTCACTGTTGCATAAGCATAACGTATCGTCTATTTCTGAATTATTGAACTTATTGGATGAATTAAAGGTGAAAGTAACTTCAACTGAAAATTTGGATAATGATATTTCAGACGCTGAGAACGAGTTAGAAACTTTAGAAAAGCAATTGTTAGAGAAAGGGAATGCCATACGCAAGAATAGGCAAGATGCCATTCCGCAGTTTATTAAGGAATTAGAATCGATTTTAGCTGAATTGGGAATGCCTAATGCTAGATTTAAAATAGATTTGGAACGTTCTAAAGACTTTAGAAGCAATGGTATTGATCATTTAAACTTTTTGTTTACAGCAAATAAAGGTGCTGAATTTCAAGAATTGAAAAAAGCGGTCTCTGGAGGTGAACTTTCACGAATTATGCTCACTATTAAGTCCATTTTAGCTCATTATATAAAGTTGCCAACCTTGATGTTCGACGAAATTGACACAGGTGTTTCGGGTGAGATTTCAAACAAAATGGGTGAGATAATGAAGTCAATGAGTAAAAAGATGCAGATTTTCAGTATAACTCATTTGCCTCAGATTGCAGCAAAGGGTGATACGCATTACAAAGTATTTAAGTTCGATACAGATTCTGAAACACAAACGCAAATAAAGCAATTACAGAATGATGAGCGCATTGTGGAAATTGCTGAAATGTTAGGTGGAGTTAATACTACAGAATCAGCAATTGCACATGCCAAGCAATTATTGAATTAGTACTATATTTGTTAAATCTAAAACTATACTAATCGCATAAAACAATACAATCAATGTATAATCTATTAAAAGGAAAACGAGGAATTATATTTGGGGCTTTAGACGAAAACTCTATCGCTTGGAAAACAGCAGAACGAGTCCATGAAGAAGGTGGAACCTTTGTATTAACTAATGCGCCAATTGCTATGCGCATGGGGCAAATCAATGAGTTGGCCGAGAAAACTGGTTCTGAAATTATTCCTGCAGATGCCACGTCTGAAGACGATCTTCAAAACTTGGTTGAAAAATCCATGGAAATCCTTGGTGGAAAATTAGATTTTGTATTGCATTCTATTGGTATGTCAATCAATGTGAGAAAAGGCCGTGCATATACTGACCAAAAATACGATTGGACTCAAAAAGGAACTGATGTTTCTGCTATGTCTTTTCACAAGGTGATGCAGACACTTTATAAAAATGATGCCATGAACGAGTGGGGAAGCATTGTAGCTTTAACGTATATGGCTGCACAGCGCGTTTTCCCAGATTATAATGATATGGCAGATAATAAAGCGTATCTAGAAAGTATTGCCCGTAGTTTTGGGTATTTCTTCGGGCGCGACAAAAAAGTACGTGTCAATACCATATCTCAGTCTCCAACTCCAACAACTGCAGGTCAGGGAGTTAAAGGATTTGATGGTTTTATAGCTTATGCCGATAAAATGTCTCCATTAGGAAATGCAACTGCTTTAGATTGTGCTAACTATACAGTGACCTTGTTCAGTGACCTTACAAAGCGCGTTACACTTCAGAATTTATTTAATGACGGCGGCTTTAGTAACATGGGAGTTAGTGATGCTGTAATGGAAAAATTTACTGAGTAGATTTTTAAAGGCATTCAAATTTCTTAAAATTCATTATATTCACAAGGTATTTAATTAATCCCTTGAATATAATATGCTAATTTTTAAGAAACATTATTGTTTGTTTATAGCATTTCTATTCTGTTCTTTCAGTTCTATTTCACAAATTTATTTCGCCGACGAGGCTTCTAATATTGGTTTAACATCACATTCCGGGACATTAGATTTAGGTCCGGGGGTTAGTTTTGCAGATTATAATCAAGATGGTTGGGACGATATCACTTTAACCTCAGGGTCTAACGGAGCACTTCGGTTTTATCGTAATAGTTATGGGCTATTCTTTGAAGAGTTGTTGTTAAGCCCTGCTATAGATTATCAAACACGAGCTGCGACTTGGGTAGATTATGATAATGATGGGGATCTTGATTTATTTGTAGCAAGTGATGAAGCTAATAACCGATTATTCCAAAAGACTCCATCCGGATTAGTAGATGTAACTTCATCAGCAGGTTTTCCTACCGAAAATTTATGGACATTTGGTGCATCTTGGGGTGATATTAATAACGATGGCTGTCTAGATGTTTACATATCTAATAGGGTTACAGGAAAATCGATAACCAATTACTTATATCAGAATAATTGCGATGGCACTTTTACAGATGTTACGGATAGTGTGGGTCTTACAAATGTTGAGGCTCTAAGTTTTTGTTCTGGTTTTTTTGATATAAATAATGATGGTTGGTTAGATATATATGTCTCAAATGATAGAACGGACCCTAACTTTATGTATAAAAATAATGGTGATGGTACGTTTACTGACATTAGTTTTAGTTCTGGGACAGGTATAGTCATAGATGCCATGTCCGTAACTGTTGACGACTTTAATGCTGATGGATACTTGGATTTATTCATTACAAACACACCCGATTATATAAGTACAATGACGAAAGGAAGTGTCTTATTTAAAAATAATGGAGATGATACTTTTACTGATATTTCTGAACATTCTGGTGTTAATTTAAATAGTTTTTCTTGGGGTTCTAATTTTTTTGATGCAGATAATGATGGGGACTTAGACCTTTATCTAGCCTGCTCATTTGATGGTTCTAATGGTTATCAATCCTATGCTTTTTACGAATATATCGGTTCTGAAGTCTTTTCGCAGCCAACAGGTATTGGCTTTAACAATAATGATAAAGAAAGCTATGCTAGTGCTATAGGGGACATTAATAATGATGGAAAAATTGACATAGTTGTGATTAACAATGTTGACGAACCGCCTTTTGTATGGAATAACCAATCGACAACATCTAATAATTATTTAGCAGTAACGCTTGAAGGTACTGTAAGTAACAAAAATGCCGCTGGAGCCAAAATTGAAATTTCAGTTAACGGAGATGTACAGTATAGATATTTAATGTTGGGTGAAGGTTATATTTCACAGAATTCATTTAAAGAAATATTTGGTGTTGGTACGGCTTCAACCATTGATTATGTAAAAGTAACCTGGCCAAGTGGATTAGTAGATGTGCTTAATAATATTTCAGCTAATAGCCTTATTCATATTATTGAAGGGCAGACGCTTTCTGCAAGTCAAGTAGCAACTTCTAATTTTAAGGTTTTTCCGAACCCTGTTAACAATTCGCTCAAGGTTGAATCACAACACGTCATTAAAAGCCTTGTAGTGTATTCGGTACTAGGTCAAGAAGTAATGCGAAAAGAGGTTGAAGGTTTTAATAGTGAATTAGACTTTGGTAGCCTTAACTCTGGGGTCTATTTTGTAAAGGTCATTGGTTCTGAAAATACTTCAGAGGTATTTAAGGTTGTAAAGCAATAATCTTTTTCAGGCTGTAAATTATATTCTCATCTAGTTAGGTAACACTAATTATCCTAGAAATTTATATTGGGCATTTTTTTGGTTTATGTTATAAAAACTTGGATGGCAACATAATATTAATTTAATTTTTATCGAAGATTTTCCCCGTTAATCGATGGCATTGAAGTTTTACTAAGATTTAAATTACCTTTTTGATACTAACTGATTTAAATCTAGCTTTTTATGAAAAAAATTACTTTTTTACTTTTAAACTTTTGTTTTATTATTGGGTATTCTCAATGTCCAGCAGGATCTCAAGGCCAATTTCCAACATCAACAGTTTCTGCAGCATCTGATAATGCAGTAGTAGGTATTAGTGGCTGTAATTACACTGGAGAGTTTACTGTGGTTGATAATATTATTCCTGGTAGCGATTATGAAGTGACTATCTCAGGTGGTGCATACATAACAGTAGTTGAGGCAGCAAATACTTCTAATGTTTTAGCCCATGGTGTTTCTCCTGTTAGTTTTACTGCTCCTGTAGGGGTTACCGAAATTAACATCAATTGGACTGATGATGCTGCTTGCAATGAAACTAGTTCTTGTTTTTCAACCACTATTCAATGCACTAGTTGTGCTGGGACGCCACCAGCTGCAAATGATGAGCCTGGAGGTGCTATCCCAATAACACCTTCTGCGTCAGGAACAGGATGTGCATCTTTTACATTTTCTTATACGGCTTCAGGTACTTCTGATAGTGGAAATGATAACTCTTGTTTAGGGACCGATGTTGGGTTAGATCGTTTTTATACGTGGACATCTACTACTGATGCTTTAATATGGAATGACGGTAGCGGCGACCCAGGAATCACTATATGGGATTCGACAGGGACGACAGAAATTGATTGTAGTGGAACATTTGCTTCAGCAGATACCGTTTTATCTGGTTGGACAATAGGTCAAGACCTTTTAATTCAAATTTATGATTTTGATGGCTCAACTTCAGATATTTCTTTTTGCTTAGAAGAGTTTTCTCTACCGCCTGCACCAAATTGTGCAGAAACACCAATTTCACCGACCGATGGTGCAACAGGTGTAATAGTAGGAACTCCGGTCACTGTAACTTGGACTGCGCCATCTTCTGGACCAACTCCTACTTCGTATGACTTTTATGCAGGAGTTGAAAGTGATGGAAGTGACTTGACTTTAGTAACAAATGTAGCTTCTGAAACTGCTGATATTACTTTTAATTTTTATAGCACAACATATTATTGGCAGGTAATCCCAAAAAATGGTGATAGTGAAGCTTCTGGTTGTCCTTTATGGAGCTTTACTACAGAAGATTTTGCTGGCTCTACGCCTACAACTTTACAAACGATTACTATTAATTCTTGTGGTGATATGCAAACAGCAACAAATGCTTATGATGCTAGTGTAGATGGAATTCAATGGATTGAACTTGTTTATTCGGGTGGTTGCGAGGATATAGTAATTGACACGGATTCAACAACCGGGTTTACTGATACCGAATTGGGTATTTATGATTCTAACGGTAACTTAGTTGCAAGTGATGATGACGGGGGTTCTGGTACATTGAGTCTAATGACTTTAACAAATTTAGAAGCAGGTACCTATTTTATTGCGGCAGGTGCTTGGAACGTAACATATGCTCCTGGATATGGTGCAAGCTCAAGTAGTACTACAGCTGCAGGTTCAATGGTTATTGATTTTGTTTCTGGTGCTACACTAAGTAATGATGAGTTTAATAAAACTCAATTCACATACTATCCAAATCCAACAAAAGATAAACTTCATTTTAATTCAGTAGAAACTATAGATGAAATAGCTGTTTATAATTTGTTAGGCCAAGAGGTGCTAAGACAAAGCCCACGTTCTATAGATCCAGAGTTAGACTTATCTAATCTTAGATCCGGCAACTACTTTCTTAAGATTAGGATTGAAAATCGAATAGAAACCATAAAAATTATTAAGGATTAAGTTTTAAATTACTAAAGCTAAAAGCCATCTTTTTATATTAAAGATGGCTTTTTTGTGTTCTGGGTTTGTAAATTTGTTTTGATGGACAGTTTAAAGTATTCTTTTATTATTCCTGTTTTTAATAGACCTCAAGAAATCAGAGAGCTCTTGGAGAGTTTTGAAAATCTTGAAGGTGATTTTGATTTCGAAATCGTTATAATAGAAGACGGTTCAACCCAGTCGTCCGAAGAAATAATAAAGAGATTTGTTGACCATTTAAACATTTCGTATTACTACAAGGATAATTCGGGGCCAGGCGACTCTCGCAATTATGGAATGCAAAGAGCAAATGGTAATTATTTTATCATTTTAGATTCTGATGTTATTCTGCCTAAACAATATCTTGTTGAGGTTGACACTTCTTTAAAAGAGGAATTTTATCATTGTTTTGGTGGACCAGATGCAGCTGATAAATCTTTTACTAACCTTCAAAAAGCGATTAATTTTACAATGACCTCCTTTTTAACTACAGGAGGCATTAGAGGCGGTTCAGAAAGTGTTAAGAATTTTCAACCTCGTAGTTTTAATATGGGACTATCAAAAGAAGCGTTTATTAAAACTAATGGTTTTGGGAAAATTCACCCTGGCGAAGATCCTGATTTGTCTCTTAGGTTAAATGCTCTTGGTTATAAAACAAAACTTATTAAAAATGCCTATGTGTATCATAAACGACGTATTTCTTGGTCTAGTTTTTATAAACAAGTCAATAAGTTTGGGATGGCGAGACCTATTCTAAATCGATGGCATCCTCGTTCAAAAAGCCCAGTTTTTTGGTTGCCAACTATATTTTCGTTAGGCTTTATTTTGGCTTTGGTGTTACTACTATTTAAAATTCAATGGTTTTTTTGGCTTTATGTATCTTATTTTGTTTTGGTCACGATTACTTCTGCTGTCCAAAATAATAGTATAACCATAGGCATACAGTCTGCGTTTGCTATAGCCATTCAGTTTTTTGGCTATGGATTGGGATTTCTTATATCATCAATGAGATTGATGATTTCATCAAAACCAGCTGAAGAACTTTTTCCTAAATTATTTTTTAAATGAAAATACCAAGGCGTAAGTATCATTTTTGGAAGGGTAAAAACATAAAAGGGTTTGGCTTTTTTATCATTGCAGCATTTGTATTCTTGGTTTTGACTAAGCTATCCGAAACATATACCCAGAACATTGAAATTGTGGTTAAAGTCGATGGAGTTGAAGAAGAAATGAAATCTGTTGGAGATTCAACAAACAAGTTGAGTGTTTTGGTAAAGGGAAGAGGGTTTAATTTTATACCTTTTATGTTTAACAGCCCTGAGACAGTACATTTGAATTTTAAGAAAGATCTAAAAAAAGTTAATGATGCTTATAGATGGGATGCTTTTAATAATGCTTTTAAACTTAATGAAAGTTTGGGGAATTCCCTAGAAGTACTATCGATGAATCCAGATACGCTCTATTTTAGATACGATCTTTTAGCCTATAAATATGTGCCTCTCAAAATAAACAAAGACCTTTTTTTTGATTCTGGTTTTGACCTATTACAAGGCCTTATTGTAGAAGTAGATTCGGTGAAAGTCGTAGGATTAAGTGAAGAGCTAAAAGGGATTGACTTTGTAGAAACAGAAACGATTACAATACATAACATTTCCTCTGATTTTGAGAAAACCACAGATGTAATACAACCAGAAAACTCTAATATTGAAATGGTTCCAAACAAAGTTTCAGTTAAAGGTGAGGTTGCCAAGTTTACTGAAGGTGAGGTTAAGGTACCTGTAATTTTAGAAAATGTACCGAGTGGAGTAAGTGTCAATTTTTTTCCAAAAGAGGTTGATTTGTTATTCTATGTTAGCTTAGAAGATTACAATGATATAGAGTCTGAGGACTTTAAGGTGATTTGTGATTATAGTTCAAAAAGTAATAATAATCAACAGTTTTTAATACCTAAGGTTGTTGTTAAACCAGAGAAAGTGAAAAGAACACGTCTAAGACAGAGCCGTATAGAGTTTATTATCTTAGAGTAATAGTAGGATAAGATGAAAATAATCGGACTTACAGGTGGCATCGGTAGTGGAAAAACAACTATGGCTGTGACCTTTGAAGATTTAGGGGTTCCTGTTTACAATGCAGATAGGGAGGCTAAAGACTTAATGGGTCGTTCTAAAATTATAAAAAGGAAGCTAACGGCCCTATTTGGGGATTCTGCTTACACAAACGAAAAACTTAATAGGGACTACATTAGAAAACGAATATTTAATGATGATACCTTAAGGATGCAGATGAATGCTATAGTGCATCCCAAAGTAAAAAGTCACTTTAATCGGTGGTTAAAAAAACAAAATTCAGCTTATGTTATTAAAGAAGCAGCCATTATTTTTGAGATTGGCCAACAAGACAGTTATGATAAAATAATAGTGGTTGTTGCTGATAAGGAAGCACGTATTAAAAGAGTATTAAAGCGAGATGATACGGATAGACAGTCTGTTTTAAAAATTATTGACAAGCAACTTCCAGATGAAGAAAAAACAAAACGCGCCGATTTTGTCATCGTTAATAATGACTTACAAAAAGCTAAAAATCAAGTTGTTGAAATTCACAGGGAATTACTCAAATTCTCGAAAGTCCGATAAATTTTAACATTTGTGTTAATGTAAGGTTAAACCCAATTTGTACTAAATGTTAAAATGTTAAATTTGAGCGATGGGCAAGAAGCTATTTGTGTTGCTGGTGGTTTTGATGAGTTTGTCACTCATCGGTATAATTTTCGTTCAATCCTTTTTTATAAACAATAGTTTACAAAATGAGGAAAAGAATTTCGTTTTAAGTGTAAAACGTTCTTTGAGTTTTGTGTCTAAATCTATTGAAGATATAGAGTTTAGAAACTTTATGGTCAATGTTCAACCGTATCTCTTAAAAGAGGAGAACATAGATTCCACTAACTTGCAAAACATAATCTTAAGAACGGAGAATGACGACAAAACCATTATCCATCGTAATACAGTATTAGAAGAGCGCTTTAAGGTGCCATCATTGTTCTTTGAAATTGATGCAGACAGTATAAATTTTAGTCGTTTTAAAAATGAACGAGTAACAGATGTTTTTAGTACTGGCGGTTTAGATGAGGGCACTAACCTGTCTCCACTTTACACGTTGCGGGAATTTTCTAATCTATCAGATTTAGAAAGAAATATGTGGGAAAAGAGCTATAGATCTACCTTCACAAATTACCCAATATATAAACGTATTAAGCCAGAGCAGGTTAAGATACTTTTAAAAAAGTTTCTCAAGAACGAAGGCATAGAAATCGACTTTGAATTCGCTATTTATGATGATGACTTAGCGACAAAAGTCATTTCGGATAATTTTGAAATGACCGAAGAGGCTAGAGGAGTACCTATATTTTTGGACAATAATAACGAAAGTAGCTATACACTTTGGGTAGAGTTCCCAGAAAGAAAGCAATTTTTGTTATCCACTATAATGTGGATGATAGTACTTTCGGTAATTTTTACTTCGGTTATTATTGTGGCCTATTCTGGTGCTATTTATCAGCTGATAAAGCAACGTCAGATTTCCCAGATTAAGTCAGATTTTATAAATAATATGACCCATGAGTTTAAGACGCCTATAGCAACCATAAATTTAGCGTTGGATTCCATTAAGAATCCTAAAATAATTGATGATAAGGATAAGGTGAAGCGTTATTTGGGAATGATTAGAGATGAAAATAAGCGAATGCACGCTCAAGTGGAAAACGTTTTAAGAATTTCTAAACTCGAAAAGAATGAGCTTAATATCAGCAAGGAACGCTTAAAATTACATGACTTAGTTGAAGATGCTGTCACCCATGTAGAACTGATTGTAGAAGACCGTAAGGGTTATATCAAACTACATCTAGAAGCATCAAAATCGTCTATTTTAGCCAATGAGACACATTTTACAAATGTGATTGTTAATATGTTAGATAATGCCATTAAATATTCGGATGAGGCTCCGAAAATTGATGTTTATACCGAAAATGTTGGCAATAATATTCTCTTAAAGGTACAAGACCAAGGAAATGGGATGTCTAAACAAGTGCAAAAAAGAGTGTTCGAAAAGTTTTATAGAGAACACACGGGCAATGTACACAATGTAAAAGGGCATGGATTGGGATTGGCTTATGTTAAGCGTATAGTGGACGACCATCAAGGACATATATCAGTAGAAAGTGAAAAAGGAAAGGGTAGTGTATTTACAATCAACCTACCATTAATATCATAAATTATGGAAGAACAAAATAAAAAGATTCTCTTAGTTGAGGATGATCCAAATTTCGGAACTGTTTTAAAAGATTATTTAATGATGAATGACTATGACGTCGTACATGCAAAAAACGGAATGGAGGGTTTCGAAAAGTTTAAGAAGGACGACTATGATCTATGCATTTTAGACGTAATGATGCCTTATAAAGATGGATTTACCCTTGCCAAGGAAATTAGAGAGAAGAATGCAGATGTACCAATCATCTTTTTAACGGCAAAAGCTATGAAAGAAGATGTACTTAAAGGGTATAAAGTTGGTGCTGATGACTATCTCAATAAGCCTTTTGACAGTGAAGTTCTTTTGATGAAAATAAAAGCCATTATGCAGCGTAAGGCTACAGATTCAGTGGCTGATAGCAAGCAATTTGAATTTAAGATTGGACGTTTTGACTTAAACTCAAAGCTACGGTTCTTAAAATTCGATGGAGGTGAACCAGAAAAATTGTCACCTAAGGAAAACGAATTGTTACGCTTATTGGCATTGCACGAAAATGATTTAATGCCAAGGGAATTAGCACTAACAAAAATCTGGAGAGATGATAATTATTTTACGTCTCGCAGTATGGATGTATATATAGCCAAGCTAAGAAAGTATTTAAAACCAGACCCGGATGTTGAAATTTTAAATATCCATGGCGAAGGATTTAGATTGGTCATCAATAACCAAGAAGATTCTAAAGACTAAATATAAAAATCCAGCTTTTTTAAGTTGGATTTTTTAATTTACCAACTTCAGCTTCAGTATAATTTATAATTTCAGAAGTCGGGGTTTTATAGTCAAACCACCGAATAGATGTGTCTTTTCTAAACCAAGTTAATTGCCTTTTTGCAAAACGTCTGGTGTTTTTTTTAATCTCTGATATAGCAAATTCTTTAGTCCACTCACCATCAAAATAATTAAAGAGCTCTTTATACCCTACAGTATTGAGGGCGTTTAAATGTTTAAAAGGATAAAGTTTTTTGGCTTCCTCAATCAATCCATTTTCAATCATCATATCTACTCTCTGATTAATTCTTTCATAAATGACAGAGCGTTCCGCAGTTAATCCAATGGAAATAGCCTTAAAGTTTCTTTCGGTAGTTTTATTACTAAGATATGAAGAATAAGGTTTACTCGTTCCTATGGTAATTTCTAGAGCTCTGATAAGACGTTGGGGATTGTCAATTGCAATAGTGTTATAGGATTTTGGATCCAAATCGTTGAGCTGATTTTGAAGAACCTCTATACCGTCAGTTTTCAGTCTTTGGTTCAATTGTTTTCTAATACTATTATCTACTTCCGGAAAATCATCAAGCCCTTGAATTACTGCATTAATGTATAACCCAGAGCCGCCAACCATTATAACAGTTTTTTGCGATTTAAATAATTCGTCTAATTTTTTTATAGCATCCTTTTCAAATTGGCCAACACTATAGTCATTATGTATTGATTTGTTGTGAATAAAATGATGAGGAACTTGGGATAGTTCCTTTTTTGATGGGGCAGCAGTGCCAATAGACATTTCTTTATAAAACTGTCTAGAGTCCGAAGAAATTATTTCAGCATTAAAATGCTTGGCTAATTCAATGCTTAGAGCAGTTTTGCCAATGGCAGTTGGACCAACAACAGACAACAATACCTTTGTCATAAATGTAAACTTTCACCGCATCTATAACAATATTGCGCACTGTCTTTATGCCTTTTGGCATTACAATTACTACAGGACTGGGAATTAAGATCAATCGGTGGTGGTTTATTGGGGTCTTTGGAGGCAGTGGCATATTCAGCAGATACAATTCCCGTTGGGACTGCAATAATACCATAACCTAAAATCATTATAATAGCAGCAATAAATTGCCCTAATGCTGTAACAGGAGCAATATCCCCAAAACCTACGGTTGTTAAGGTCACAATGCACCAATAGACGCTTTTAGGAATATTTGTAAAACCATTTTCTTCACCTTCAACCAAATACATTATGGTACCAAAAATGACACAGGCTATTAACACGGCAAATAAGAATACTGAAATTTTAGCACGGCTGGCCTTTAAAGCATTTGCTAAATGTTGAGAGGCACCTAAGTATCTGGCTAATTTTAAAATTCTAAAAACTCTGAGTAATCTAAGCGCCCTTAGGGCTATTAATCCCTGTGTGCCAGCAAAAATAATCGATAAATATTTTGGGATTGTGGACAATAAGTCGACGACTCCATAGAAGCTGGTGATATACCTCCACGGTTTTTTTACAGTAATTATTCTTAGAACATATTCTATAGTAAAAAGGATGGTAATAATCCATTCAGAGATATTCAAGAAGCTGTGGTATTTTATATCAAAGCTTTTAACGCTCTCTAACATTACTAAAACGATGCTAAATATAATAGCAATCAGAAGAACAATATCAAATACCTTACCTGTAGGAGTATCTGCTTCATAAATAATTTCATGAAGTTTATCTTTCCAATGAGGTTTAGTTTCCTTGTTTTTCATGCTTAAAGATATAAAATCTTAACGCTAAAGTCTTTTAAGAACTATTACTTTGTTGTTTTGGGTTTCGATGACTTTATTCATAAATTCTTTTAGGTAGGGGTAATATTCAGAATTATAAATAGGTTCGTTAAACCTAAGTCTCATAAAGGCTCTAATTGTATTATTTTCTTCCTTAATACTAAAGGTAAAAGAACCAGTATTATTTGGTAACCCAATGTTGATTGACTGTGGTAGTTCAACAACTTCAAGTTTATCGTTTAAATCAATCTCTAATCCGTAGCTATATACTTGTTTATACCCAAAATCTATAGGATACGTCCTTTCTTGAAGCTTAAAGGGGTTTTCTTCGAAAAATCGAAACAAAATGGGATTAAAGAAAATTTTATCACCTACAAATTCTTCATCGACGACAACTTCTAGTTCTTCTTCAAAGAAACCAGAATTTTCATCAGGATTTAAGATTTTATGACTTTTTATTTCTATAAACTCATATTCATTTTTCAATTTTTCTAAATACAATTCTGGATTTTCGTCATAATGTCTTTTTTTTCTATGAGAAGGGTAACTAGCTAATTTATGAGTTGCAACTCCAGATAATTTATTATCCTCGTTTAACTCTAATTTGGTAAGAAACTGCTGTACACCATAATTTTTGGCATTAATATCCTCCCAATAACTTGCCGTTTCAAAGTCAAACAACCTACCGTAATGGTTTAAGGTTCTATAAGGTATTTCACCAAAGGTTAAATAAGGGTCAGTTGCGTCTAAGAGGTATTCTTTTTCATCAATTATAGCTTTTATTAAAATATAATTAAAATCAGTGAGTACAGGATAGACTTTAGTGATAAATCCATTATTGCGTGTAGACGTTAATATGGGATACACTTCGATATCTTCTATGTACAATAGGTTTTCTAGAAAAATATTAAGTTCAAAAGCACTACCGCCTTTGTCGTCTATTAGTCGCTTTATATCAACATCATAACGACCATATTCATTGTTCCACTTGTAATTGTCAATAACAAAACTGTAAATTGCTTTTGCTTTTTCTAATGTTTCAGTTATAGACGTAATTGACTCGGGTAAAATATTTTTAACTAACGCTTTTCTGTTAATAACTCTTCCAAAATCTTTATCTCCTTTTAATTCATCATCTACATCTGACCACGATTTTGAAATTTTATCTACACTACCATCAAAACGTCTAATAACGCTCCTCTCATATTCAATTCTTGATAGGTAATTCGATGAGGTAGTTGTATATGCTTCAGGTTTATATGCTGGTATGTTTTTCATCACATACTTAGTATTAGCACAATTGGCAGAGGCGCCAGCACCAGCTTCTAAGCAGTGGTATTCGATGTCTGTGACTTCTTCATCTAACGGTATTCCACCTACCAACTTTATGTTATATTCATAGTTCCCAGGTATACTTGTGTTAAATTCACTGTAAATTACAGGGTCTTGGCCTTGAAAATACCAAGGGTAATATTTATTAGAATAGCGAGTAGATTTAGTATAGCTAAACGTGAAAACACTACCTACTTTAACATTTGGCAGGGTAAGTTTTACAATGTTAAAGTCTTCATTACTTTCCTCGAAAATTCCTGATTTGGTCAAAGAAGTTGTTGTTACTTCATTGTTTTCAAGAGTATAGGTGGTGCCTCTGATGTCTTTTATGTTTTCTTTTGGGTTTTTTCCTACGTAAATAGGTATTTCTATTGTAGCTCTATCCAAACCATCTACAGTTAAAACCTTAATTTTCTTCTTTATTTCTACATTTAGCCAGAAGGATTCTTTATTAAAAAAAACGTTACCGTAATCATAAATCACTACTGCGCTGGCAGTTGTGTCTTTACTGTAGGTCATATTTGTAAGATCTGCCCTTGAAACTTTAAAACCTGGTGAGTATTCTTGAGCCCAAGAAATGGAATTAAAAATGAAAGTAAGTAAAAGAAGTAGTTTTTTCAATGTCTTAAAAATTAATGAGTTTAAGTCTTTTTTTATTCTTCCTAACATAACTTTGAATGATATGCTGGTGATCTTTGTTGTCTTCCATATTTGTAATTAAAGATAACAAAACCTCTTTATTGTTTATTTGATGGTTTAAATCAAAAAAGCCAAGCCCTATAAACTTCCCATCTTCAATGACCACAACACTTTTTTCATTTACCGTACGTCCTCTATCTATTATCAATAGGCTTTTATCTTCATAGCTGTAATGATTTATAATTTCTAAAACCCGTTCATTATAAGATTCTGGAGATTCTTTTTCAATACAGGCGCCATGGCACTTTTCAATTCCATAATTAAAACACGATGTTTTGGTGGCTGAAAGGTGTGTCAGTTTTTCACACAACTCATAGTTTTCGGTAATTCTACTTAAAAAAGCAATACCGCTTTGACGATTGGTAAATGTGGTTATAATTTCTCCTTTTTTGTTGGCATGATCTACCCTAAAATGAATGTAGCCTTTGTCATCTTTAAATGTGAATAGGGCATGGGAGAATATATTTTTACGTAAAGCTCTATTAAGCTGAGGTTTATTGCTTTTAATTTCTGCACTTTCTTTGAGTAAAGCAACCAATTCACTGCCTGTTTTTTCGTAAGTCACCGAGCTTACTAATGCTTGTATTTTCTTTGACTTGGAGTTTTTATTTGTAAAATGCTGAGTTATCCGTTTTTTAATATTATTGCTTTTACCGATATAAATAATATCCCCTTTTTTGTTATGGATATAGTACACACCTGTCTCAGAAGGTAACTCTTCGATAATAGATTTTAGGTTCGATGCTATTTTTGGCTGCTGCTCAGTTTTAATAAAAGTCTTTACAATCGACTTTTTCGAATCTTTATTAAGCAACATTTTAAAGAGTTTAACAGTGGCTTGTGCATCTCCAGAGGCCCTATGTCTATCACCAACAGCAATACCTAAAGCCCTAGAAAGTTTTCCTAAACTGTACGAATCCATATCAGGAATCAATTGTTTCGACAACTCTACTGTACACAGTGTTTTACGTTTAAACGGAAAACCAAGACGCTTAAATTCCGTTCGTAAAATACGGTAGTCAAAACTACTATTATGTGCTACAATAACGCAGTCTTCTGTAATTTCAACAATGCGTTTTGCCACCTCATAAAATTTAGGAGCATTTCTTAACATATTACCATTGATACCTGTAAGGTTAACTACAAAAGGCTGAATCTCTCGCTCAGGATTTACTAAACTGATAAATTGATCTGTAATTTGGTGCCCATCAAATTGGTAGATGGCTATCTCGGTAATACCTTCCTCATTGTATTTACCACCTGTAGTTTCTATGTCTAGTATTGCGTAAATGGACTCTTATGTCTTAGGAATTTGAAGGCGAAAAGTTAATTGATTTAAAAAGAGTATCAAAGTCTTTAATCATAATTTCTGGCACCAAAAATACTACTGCCAATGCGTACCATAGTACTACCACAGTAAATGGCTAATTCATAGTCCCCACTCATACCCATACTAAGTGTTTTTATGTCATAGTTGGGTAATTCAAACGTTTTGAATTCTTCAAAAATTGTTTTTAAATATTGAAACTCTCTTTTTATCTGGGCTTGATCCTCTGTAAATGTTGCCATTCCCATAAGTCCACAAATTTGAATATTTTCAAAAGATTTAAAACTATCAGAATTTAAAATGGCTTTAGCATCTTCAGCGGATAGGCCAAACTTGCTTTCCTCTTCAGCAATCTTTATTTGAAGCAAACAATTAATAGTGCGTTGAGAACGTTTTGCCTGCTTATTGATTTCCTTGAGTAATTTTAGGCTATCCACACCATGGATAAGGCTTACGTATTCAGCCATGTATTTCACCTTGTTGCGTTGAACATGGCCAATCATGTGCCATTGAATATCTTTTGGCATTTTTTCAAATTTCTCGGTCATCTCTTGGACTTTGTTTTCGCCAAAAATGCGATGACCTGTCTCGTAGGCCTCCATAATTTCAGAAACAGATTTTGTCTTTGATACAGCAACTAATGAGACGTGTTCTGGTAATTCTGATTTTATGGAATTGATATTTTCTTTTATGGACATAAATTAAAATTCATAAATAGTGATTCCACTCCTTAATTTGGGCAATATGTAAGTGCTTTTTGGTGGCATTTTTAAACCTTCGTCGGCAATTTTCTTCATCTGTTCAACTGTTGCAGGCAGCATACCAAAACCCACTTTAAATTTACCGCTATCAACACTGTTTTTAAGGGTTATCACTTCATGATTGCCATCAACATATTCAATTCTTTTATTATCCCTTAAGTCATCGATTCCTAAAATTGGATCTAAAACGGCTTTGTATAGGATTTGGGCGTCCAAACGATCTAATGCTGTGGTAAAGGTGTAATCTGTTTGCCTTAAATATAGCGAGTAATAATCTCCATCCAAATACATACTGAAATGATGTTTTTTAGAAGGCATATACGGAAATTGTCCTCGGTTTTCGATTCTGAAAGCCGTATCTAACTGTATTAAAAACGCCTCCTTGCTTAAACCATTTAAATCAGTCACCAATCTATTGAACTCCTGAATAACTAAATCAGATTCTGGAATGAGATACGACATAAAATGGTTATAGGGCTCTTTACCATTATGGTTTGGGTTTTGTGATTTTAGATCCTTATATAGCAAATAAGATGAGGAAGACCTGTGATGACCATCGGCAATATAAACGGTATCCATAGCCTCAAACTCCTTTTGTAGCTTCGCTATGATTGTATCATCATCAATTTTCCAGAGATAATGCGTGTCTCTATAGGTCATGGCAAACTCAAATTCTGCATGTTTCTTTTGAGCGTCCTTAATAATTTTTGAAATCACCGAATTATCAGGATAGGTAAGTAGTACAGGTTCTGCATTAAAACCTACCGTTTTTAGATAGGTTTTAAATGTTTCCTCTCTACTAGACAATGTGTCTTCATGTTTTTTTATAACATCATTTTCATAGTCTTCAGCACTTGCAGCAGCAACGATACCATTAAATTCCTGATTGTTTCGATTAACTATTTTATAAACGTAGTAACACGGTTTTTCATCTTGAATAAAGATATTTTCTTCCTTAAACTCTAAATACCGATTGCGTACTAATTTGTAGCGCTCTTCACCAGTAACCACCTTATCATATTTATAACCAGGGTTTATAATATGAAGAAAACTAAAAGGATTGTAACCCATACGAGAATCGCGCTCATCAGCTGTATAACTTTGATAGGGCCTCGTGGCAACCAAACCAACAAGTGAACGCTTAGGTTTTACTGCTTTAAATGGAATTATTTTTGCCATTTTTAGTTCCTTTGAGGATAGGGGGGAATTATTTATTTTATAAATTGACTGGAAACCTTTTCAGCCTTTCTACTTTCAGAATAATCGTAAAAACCTTCACCAGACTTTACTCCTAATTTCCCTGCACGAACCATGTTGACTAACAAAGGGCATGGTGCGTATTTGGGGTTTTTAAAGCCGTCGTACATTACATTTAAGATAGACAAGCATACATCTAACCCAATAAAATCGGCGAGTTGTAGAGGTCCCATAGGATGCGCCATGCCTAATTTCATTACGGTGTCGATTTCCTCAACACCTGCAACTCCGTTGTACAGAGTTTCAATAGATTCGTTAAGCATTGGCATTAATATTCGGTTAGCTACAAAACCTGGGTAATCATTAACCTCTGTGGGTACTTTTCCTAGAGTTTTAGAAAGCTCCATGATGATTTCGGTAGTTTCATCACTAGTATTATAACCTCTTATGATTTCTACCAATTTCATAATTGGTACAGGGTTCATAAAGTGCATGCCGATAACCATTTCTGGCCTTGAGGTGACTGAAGCTATTTGGGTAATAGAAATAGAGGAGGTGTTGGTTGCTAGAATAGTATCTTCGGGACAGTCATTATCTAGCTGTTCAAAAATCTTTAATTTTAAATCAATATTCTCCGTAGCCGCTTCAACTACCAGGCTTGCATATTCTACACCTTCAGTAATATCTGTATAGACGGTTATGTTGTTTAAGGTTTCTTCTTTTTCAGCTTCAGTAATCTTTTCTTTGGATACCATCCGATCTAAGTTTTTGGAAATGGTTTCAATTCCTTTTTTTAGAGATGCTTCACTAATATCTATAAGTTGAACTTTAAAGCCTGACTGCGCAAAAGTATGTGCAATACCGTTACCCATGGTTCCGGCTCCTATGACTGCTATATTTTTCATTAAAAGTTTATTTTGTTATTTATTCTCAGGTTTATTTATGGTCTTTAAGGCTCTCTAAGAGACTTTTCATAAATTTTGATTCATTGGTGCCTTTAAGAACCTCAGACATCACTATTAAAATTGATTGATAATCATGTTAGCAACACGCAAAGCTTCTGTTCCATCATGCAAAGTCACAATTGGTTTAGTGTTGTTATTTATGGCATCAGCAAAGGTTTCCAATTCATTTAAAATAGCATTATTGTTCGATATTTCAGGATTGTCGAAATAAATTTGCTTTTTCACACCTTCAGCATTTTGTAAAATCATATCAAAATCACCCGGATTTTCAGGAGCGTCCTTCATTTTAACCACTTCACAAGCTTTCTCTAAAAAGTCCACAGATATATAAGCATCCTTTTGAAAGAATCGAGTTTTGCGCATGTTTTTCAATGAAATTCGACTTGCCGTAAGGTTAGCGACGCATCCATTTTTAAATTCAATACGAGCATTTGCAATATCTGGAGTATCACTAACAACAGAAACACCACTTGCCGAAATATGTTTAACAGGTGAATTCACAACACTTAGAATAATATCAATATCATGAATCATTAAATCCAACACCACTGGCACATCTGTACCTCGGGGGTTGAACTCAGCTAAACGGTGAGTTTCAATAAACATTGGATTGTCAATATTGTCTTTCACAGCTATAAAGGCTGGGTTAAATCGCTCTACGTGACCAACCTGACCTTTTACTCCGTGCTCCGCCACCAATGTTCTAATGGTTTCGGCTTCTTCTACAGTATTAGTAATAGGCTTTTCAATAAAAATATGCTTGCCTTTGGCAATCGCTTTTTTAGCACAATCGTAATGCGATAGTGTTGGTGTAACGATGTCAACAACATCAACAGCATCTATTAACGCATCAATAGAATCAAAATAGGTGTACCCAAATTCATCGACTACTTTTTTTGCATTAGTAGCATCTGCATCATAAAACCCAACAAGTTGGAATTTTTCAGATTGCTTGAGCAACCTCAAGTGTATTTTTCCTAAGTGACCTGCACCTAAAACGCCTGCTTTTAGCATGATTTTCATTTTTAACAAAAATAGCAGTTTTACTACGAATTTGACAATAATGTTTTATTAAAACGTGTAATAATTGAATAGTTCTTATTTGTAATGAATTGTAAGTATTATTCATTGTAATATTGCAATATTACGATGGGTAGAAAGAAGACTAATAATTCCTTTTGTACTTCATAACCTTTAGCCTAATTTTACCCAAACTAAACCTGCCTATTTTTGAAGGATACATATAAACATCAAGGTATGCGCCAACAATTGGTTGGTGTTTTAAAAGACAAAGGAATAAAAGACGAGCGTGTTTTAAACGCTATTGGAACTATTCCTAGACACTTATTTATGGATTCTGGGTTTTTGGACCATGCGTATCAAGATAAAGCATTTCCTATTGCTGCAGATCAAACAATCTCACAGCCTTATACCGTAGCCTTTCAAACAGAATTATTAAATGTAGAGCCTGGTGATAAAGTTTTAGAAATAGGAACGGGTAGTGGTTACCAAGCTGCAGTACTCTGTACTCTAGGCGCAAAAGTCTATAGTATAGAACGTCAAAAGGAATTATTTAAGAAAACTTCAAAGTTTCTTCCAAAACTGGGTTACAGAGCTAAAAAATTAATTTTTGGTGACGGATATAAAGGCTTACCTGAAGAAGCCCCATATAAAAGTGTTATTGTTACTGCTGGAGCGCCGTTTGTGCCAAAGCCTTTATTGCAACAATTGGCTATTGGCGGACGATTGGTAATACCTGTTGGGGACGATGTACAGGTGATGACCTTGTTTATCAGAAAAGGGGAAAAAGAATTCGAAAAACACGAGTTTGGCGAATTCCGTTTTGTGCCTTTACTTGAGGATAAGAATTAATTAGTCCTCAGTAGCTTCATTAAATTCTTCCTTTCCTCCAACAACAGGTAATTGTAATTCCGTTTTGTGCAATTGTACCGTCAATTCTGTTCCTGGTTTTGGGTGTAAGGTAAAATCTTGGTCACTAGAAAAAATCATCAACCCTATGTTCTGCCCTTTTTTAATGACCTGATCGTCGGGTTGCAGCTCAAATACTAAATCATAGAATTGTCCAGGGACTAAAGGTTCACTTTCTGTCAGTGATTTTGAATTTTGCGGATCTGCCCATCCACGAGTGATAACGTTATCCGTAATTTTCACTCCTTCTTCCCATGGCAAGGAGACCAACCACACTGAAAGATTAGCTGCTAGCTTACTACTCGCCACAGAAATCTTAATTTTAGCCAAACCTGAAATATGAAGATCCTCTTTTAATTCTGACGTCACATAAAGCAATCGGTTATTCGATGATTCTGCTTTAGCTAAGTCAGCACCACTAAAGCTAACATCATCCACTAGGGTTTCTTTAGCTAATCGTTTTGTGTGTATGGTCGTTAAAACACCACCTGTATTCGGAAATAATGACACCATTTCTGCGTCTGGGTTTGGGTAATCCTTATAAGCTGTTGGCTCACTTCGCTTATCGTCCTCTCTAACGATGTACGCTTTATTTTCTAAATTTTCAACGCCATTGTCAACTCCATGTAAATACTTTGTGAACCATTGATTCATCATAGACACTGGTGGTGGACCACCATGGCCGTTTTGATGGTAATAAATCATAGCTGGTAAACCTTTTTCTTTAGCAGCTTTATAAATTCTGTAGCTGTGTTCTGGCATTACATTCCAATCGTTAAAGCCATGCGACATTAACAAAGCAGCATTCATAGGTTCCATATCATTAAGGTAATCGCGACTAGCCCAAAAGTCATTATAATCGCCAGTAATACGATCCATACCGTTTTTCATTTCGGTATCCCTAACCGTTTTGTTGTTATAAGGTCTTTTATCTTCTGCACCGCTATGGATATAATCGTAAAGGACATCTATGTCTTCCCCCAAATAGCCTCCAGGAGAACGTACCAAACCATTGGAACGATAGTAATGATAATAAGACGTATTTGGCGCTATTGGAATAATAGCTTCGAGTCCGTCAACACCAGTTGTAGCAGCAGCTAGTGGCAAAGTACCATTGTAAGAAGTCCCAGTCATTCCCACTTTTCCGGTTGACCAATAGGCTTTTACTTCCTCATTCCCATCAGGACTTGTATAACCTTTAGCTCTTCCATTGAGCCAATCAATCACTGCTTTTGGTGCTAATGTTTCGTTATCTCCACCAACCGTTGGTGCTCCTTGTGACAGACCAGTTCCTGGTGAAGAGGAATGCACCACGATATAACCTCTTGGCACCCATGTTTTGATTTGTGAGTTAGAAATGATTGGGCGTTTTCCTCTGCGAGTGACTTCTGGATGTATGCGTTCGTTCGTCGTTTCCCCAATCTCATGCTTTACATTCCAAAACACACCTTCTACATCTGGTGCAACACCAGCGTAATAAGGGCTTGATTCATAAACTACTGGTAGTTTTAAACCCTCAGACTCTGTTTGTTTTGGTCTGGTCACATCAACGTGCATCCTGTCCATTTTACCATCACCATCGGTATCAAAAGTAGTTTCTACCCATAAGTCATGGCGAATCCATTCATCAGGATTATTAAAAGCTTCTACAATTTGTGCTTCCCCATCTTTAAAAACTGGTGTTACTTTTTCAGAAGCTTGTTGTGCACAGTTGACGGTGAAACTGGCAATAGCGATAGCTAATACAATTGAGGATTTTAAAGGTAATTTCATAATTAAACGTTTAGTCTGGTAAATATTCTGATGGAATAGGGCTTGTTTCGGATTCTTGCTGCCAATAGATATTGATTATCCACCAGCGTTCACCATCATTTAGCAACTGAATGCTATTGATGCCTCGCATAAAAGGCTCTTCATCTGCTTCACTATGATAGGATTCATAAGTACTGAATACCTGTGTGATATTTCCAAAAGTATTTACCGAACGGTGGATCTCTTTTTCAAAAAAACCATTTTCCACTAGCCACTTACCTGAAGAGCTAATATAATCTTCTGGTTTTAGAAAACGAGCAACATGTTTACCTTCTTGGGTTTTTCCAGTGGGAATCAATTTTGCTTTAGGATGAAATAAAAACTTGAACACATCCCAATTGCGTTCCTCTCCTTTCTCCCCAGAAATAACTCCGTAAAGTGTTTTTAAAGTAGAGTCGAGTGTAGCAACTTTATCCGAATAATCTGGTTGTTCGTCTTGGGCAGAAAGCTGAAGACTTAAAGCAATAACGAGTAAGAAGACGATTTTTTTCATGTCTCTGAGTATTTAATTCTTAAACTGATAGATTGAAATTTAAAGTCATAAATTTAAAAGAATTTTAGACCAAATACTATTGCATCGCTTTTAAATCCACTTTGATAAGATCTTACATAGTCTAGCCTTAGGAATCTCCATTTACCAAAACCTATATTATCGACACCGATTGAATATTCTTGGTAAGGCTTGTTTTCTGGTATCGACAACAAATGCGCCCCTATAATTAGATTAAAATTCAGTTTATTAATAAGCGGTAGTTTCCCGAGAATGAAACCGTTGAAATCATGTTCTGCATGTGCTTCTAAATAAGAATCATTTGTGCTGGCTGAATAGTAATCCAAATTATTAAAGACATTGGTGTAATTGCCAGAGGTGCTCACATGTGTCTGATTGCCATTAAAATGCTGATAATCTACAAATGCAATATTTTCAGCATTGAAAAATTTACCTGTTTTGATATTATAGCGGAATCGACCTTTATTTCCCAGAGCTAAAGATTGGAACAATTGCGCTTTAACTTGGTCAAAGTTATAACTGTCATTTGTTGCACTAAACCCTTTTTCATAGGTTAGCACGAGTGTCGGATATTTTTCGCTATTTATATTAAACTTACTTCCTGGATAGCTTAAATAGTTCTGGCCGAAATTGATTCGAGCTGAAGTGAAGAATTTTAAAATGTTATGGGATTCAAACGGTGCAATTCCGAAAGCAGTTTCATTTAAAGGATTATTACTGGTGTAAAAATCATTCTCATCATTGTCAAACACTTGATCTGTGGTGTTGAAAAGCGGGTTTCGTTTTTCATAACTTAATAAAGACGTTAATCTAAAGCCATTGAATAATTCTTCCGAATGCCGCAATTGAACAAAATAGCGCTCATAAAACTTAGCGTAATTATCTTCAAAAACTAATGTGCTTATTGAGTTTATAAAGGGACGAATAGGGTTTGCATTGTTAAACTGTAACACCTGGGTACCACTAGAAAAGGTTAAAAAAGCATCAGTAATATCGTTGAATTTGTATGTGGCACTAAATGTTCCTCGGAGGCGCTCGTCTGAAAACCCGTATTGCAAATTTCCATTGATGTTTAAATAGCGTTTAAAATCATCATAGTTTTTTCTGAAAAATACATAAGCTCCAACAGTATAACCTTGAACGGTATTAAATTGTAAACTGCTCAATGGCAAATCATAGCCTAAACGATAATCCTTGTGAGAATTTTGATAGGTATATCCTGTGACGATATTCGGTAATTTAAACTTATTTTCAGCGCGATCTACGGAGTCTAAATAAGGTTTAGAATTCTGAAGTGTTTCAATGCTATCTTTTTTAATGTAATCTTGAACCTCTTCAGACGTTAGAGGAACAGGTCTTAGTTTTTTCCAGAAGAGTGAATCTTTTTTATTGGCTTCAGCTTCAAAGGCTACAAGTTCTCTTCCAAAATCAGAGGTATTTAAACCAGTATTAAATTCGTAGTTGCTAAAAACAGCTGTGTAGCGTCCGTCACCTTTAATTCCGAATATGCCATAGGAAAAATCAATACTTTGAGATCGCATGGCCCAGATGTCATCGGTTTCCGAATATGAAAAATTTTGCTCAAGTGTAATTTTGTCTGCTACAGGAATTCGTGCTTGGACACCAGTTAAGACTAGTTTTAGTGCATAAATGGTCCATTGGTCTTCTACAATAAAAATATCCCCAGAGAATACGGGATCATTTGGTCGGCGTGGAATCACATTAATTTTATTGATGAGATTTCCTCTATCGTCATAAAAAATGCCTTCCAACTTATAACGGTAATAGCCAAAGGCATTATTGGCTATTGGCGAAATCATTTCACTACCAAACTCAAGCGTATTATTGTAAAAATTAAAATCCACATCAATGGCGTTATTAAAGCTAAAGCCATTGTCATCACCACTGACCTTTGATGCTGCTATTTTTTCTTTGAGCTTATCTGGTCGTAGGAATTCAATTTTAGAAATCGTTTCCGATAAATAAATAATACCACTACGCGTAGAATCCAATCCACCACCAAGGTCTCCAATCTCTTGGCCTAGAAATTTCTCAGGCGCATTTTTAATTCGGATTAAACCTCTTGAATAATAATCCGCTTTGTAAGACTGTATTTTTTCGAGATTGGTCTTACGTGCAGCAATGACTTTTCGCATAATAATATCAGCAGGGTTTTCTTCAGCATTAACCACAACTTCATCAAGAGAAACATTTTCTTCAGAAAGACTAATGCTTAATTCGTAAGGGGCATTCGTTTTGGTAATTGTTTTTTTAACCGTTTTGTAACCTAGGGATTGAAAGACGATAGTCAGTTCACCGGTCTTTTCAAGAGCAAGCTCATAATAGCCAGCTTCATTTGATGTTGTACCCTTGTATGTGTTTTCAATATAAATGTTGACATAGGGAATCGGCTGGTTTTCTTTATCTACAATAGTGCCTTTAATTTGTGAGGAGGCTGTAATACTTAGCAGCAGAATAGAGTAGAGTAGAAGATGCTTCATAAATAGGTGATGGTTATACTATGAAAGACGCAAATTTTAATGCTAAAGTTGCCTCCTTAACATCAAACATAGCCTAAATAATAATCTTTAGTTGTTATAACCGTCCTAAAATTATCGAAAATCTTTCTTAATGCGGTCTAGGCGTCGTTTGCTTTCGCGATCCTTTATGGTTTCGCGTTTGTCGTAGAGTTTTTTACCCTTGGCTAAGGCAATCTCAAGTTTGGCTAAGCCACGGTCGTTAATAAATAAACGCATAGGTATAATGGCGTTTCCTTTAATATTGACCTCTTTTTCTAATTTCTTTAGTTCTCGCTTGTTAAGCAACAATTTACGCTCGGCCTTTGGCTTATGGTTGTAATAATTTCCGAAAGAATACTCTTCAATCGTCATATTAATCACAAAAAGTTCCGACTGGTCATTAAACTCACAGAATCCTTCAGCAATAGATGCTTTACCTGCTCTTATGGATTTAATTTCTGTTCCGGTCAGGACAATTCCAGCAGTATATTTATCTAAAATTTCGTATTGAAACTTAGCCTTTCTATTGAGTATGTTCACTTTTTTCTGCATGCTTAGCAAAGGTAGTTTTTATAGTTATAAGTAAAAAGTGATACGTTAAAAGTTTAAAAATCATTAAATATATACGTAATACTATGCTTAGTTTTGCGACTAGAATAATTACAATAGTACCTTATGAAAAACATTTCTATTTTTTTATTAGCTGTTTTGTTTATGGCTTGTAAATCTGAAACTGATACTCCAGAATTAATAGGTGATGTCATTATCAATAAAGCTATAGATGCTTCTGGTGTTGATGTCTTAAAGAATGCTAAGGTAAGTTTTGATTTTAGAGGCACTCAATATTTAGCGAATAGAAATAACGGTCAGTTTGTGTTGGCTAGAGTTTTTTTGAGTGATACTAACGATTCTATTTTTGATGTGTTAAGCAATGATGGTTTTGAACGTTTTGTTAACGATGAAAAAGTGCAATTACCAGACACGTTAATTGCTAAATATACGCCTTCCGTTAATTCCGTACATTATTTTTCGGTATTGCCTTATGGCTTAAATAACAAGGCTGTCAATAAATTTTTGATTGGAAAAGAGATTATTAAAAACACGAATTATCACAAAGTAAAGGTAACGTTTGATGAAGAAGGAGGTGGTGAGGACTTTGAAGATGTGTTTATCTATTGGATCAATTCTGAAACCTATAACATAGAGTATTTAGCGTATTCTTATGCCGAAAGTGATGGTCAAGGGCTTCGTTTCAGAGAAGCCTATAATGCTAGAAACATTGAAGGAGTCAAAATTGTGGATTACAATAACTATAAACCTAATGACGAAAGTGTTGAACTTAAATCCTTAGGAAAATTGTTTGAATCAGGGCAACTTCAATTGCTTTCAAAAATTGAATTAGAGAACGTAGAAATTGATTTAATCGATAACCTTTAGTTCAGATAATACTTCACCTTCTGCAGTAATAGTAACAATGTAAAGGTTAGAATTGTTGTTGTCCGCAATCATTTCATACTTATTTTCACCAACAAGTTTATTAGCAAAAACAGGTGTGGTATTGCTATGGCCGACCACTAAAATCGTTTTGTTTTTAGTTGCGTTCATAAAATCATCATTAGCCATATCACGCGGATCATAAATCGTAATATCCTTTCCTATTCGTTTAGCAATTGGTTCTGCGGTAAGTCTAGTTCTAAAGTAATCGGTGGAATACACCATATCGAATTCAACATCCTTTAAATGTGTGTTCCAATTTTCAGCACGTTTTATTCCTGCTTCACTGAGTTTTGGATTTCTATCTGAAGGGTTTGATCTGTCCTTTTCTGCATGACGAATCAAATAATAGGTAGTGATATTTTCAGCTTCTTTTTCTTTTTTATCATTTCCACAAGACACTATTAATGCAGCAAGAATGAAAAGGGTAAGTATGTTTTTCATGGTTGATATTAGTTTTTAAGGATATGAAGATACAATTTTAGTTATTATACTTTTCCAGAAAATCTAAAACGGTATTAAAAGTGTCATCGGTAGATGATTTTGTACGTTCTTTAACAAGCATTGATGAACCGTGAACGCCGTTTGGGGCCACATAGGTTTGGTGATTAAAAGACTCAGCTAATTTTAACTGCTCTTGTACACTTTCAATTTCAGCTTCTCTGCCAGGGCGAAGAATAAGTAACGAAGGTTTTAAGGTTTCAAAATAAGGACTAGGTAAACACTCTTCTAATTGTTGGCTAGATGCTGGTGAAAACGCTAGTATAGCATCTATGTCATCGGGGCGATTATGTCCTAACTGAATGACTAACGAACCACTATAACTACTTCCCCAAGCTATTCTTGGACCATTAAAACCATTTTCAATTACATAATCTAAAGCTGCTTCCAAGTCTGGGTATGCATCGCAATACCCATAATCTCTATGCTTAATTTTTGCAACGCTTCTATTATAACTTCCATAAATTTGTCCACCGACACGCTGGTCTATGGCTAAGATATTATAGCCTTTGGCTGTTAATATTGGAATAATAGGTTCATATTCCGCCCTAGCATTAGAACCACCTTGATGAAATAATAGGATGGTTGGCGCGGACTTATCTAATTGATAAAGGTCTCCATAGATGTCTAAACTATCGCTGGTTATTAATTGAATTTCAGTTGAAGATTCCGTATCTGATTTTTCTGTTTCTGTAGCTTTTTCTTTTTTCGATTCACATGAAAATGTGAGAAGGGCAATAAAAATAATGTTGAATAATAATAGTTTAGTAGTTTTCATAGTTGGCTCAATTTAAATGCGTTTTTTCTAATGGGCCTTCCCAAATGACCTGTTCAATCATCCATTTGCCATTTTCTTTCGATAATAACATATAGTCAATGCCCCACCAGGCCGTAACCTTAGCCGCAGCAATATGATGACCAATATCTAGGATTTCAACTTTCCGAATGACATCCTTTTCTTTTACGGTGTTTTTTTCTCGGACCCCATTAGCATAGTCCATTGCTTTTCTATAAGTCATTTGACTTGAAAACTCATACTCACCAGAGTCCTTGTTTTTCCAATAGCCAAATTTATAGAGCTTGGGTTTTAGAGCATTTTGAAGTTTTAAAGTGTCTCCTTCGTAGAAGCCTTCAATATAATTTAATAATGTTTTTTCGATTTGTGTTTTATCGTCAGATTGAGCGTAGCTGATTGTAAATATGCACATAATGCATATTGATAGAATTGTTTTCATGATATTGATTGAAGATTAGACTCAAATATAATCTTCTAAATCAATGGGTAAGCGTAAAGATTTGTTAAAAAACTCTTTAGAAAACAGGTTGCACATCTTCATTAAGGATGTCGAGACCTCTAGAAGTTCCAATTCTACTCACACCAAGATCTATATACTTATGAGCTGTTTCAGCATCCCCAATTCCTCCTGACGCTTTAATCTTAGCTCTATCCTTGAGTGTTTTTTTAATGATCTTAACTGCGGTCTGTGTTGCTCCACCTTCTGAAAATCCAGTAGAGGTCTTCACAAAATCAGCCTTACCGTCTAAACAGATTTCACAGGCTTTTACGATTTCATTCTTGGACAAATCACAGATTTCTATGATGACTTTTAGAGGAATATGGCCAATGGCTTTTTTTACCTCTGTAATGTCACGTAATACGGCAACGTGGTTTTTGCTTTTTAAGAAGCCTATGTTCATAACCATATCAATTTCTGTGGCTCCTTGTTCAATAGCTGTTTTAGCTTCAAAAACTTTGGCTTCAGTAGACATGGCCCCTAGTGGGAACCCCACAACAGAGCATACTTTTACATTAGATTTCTTTAAAATTTGATATGCTATAGGTACGTAACAACTATTGACGCAAACTGCATGAAAATTATTGTTTTTTGCTTCTTCACAGACTTGCATAATATCACGTTCGGTAGCATCTGATGCTAATAAGGATTGTTCTATATAGGTATTTAATTCCATCAATATTTGGGGTTAAAATTGTAATAAATAAACTCTACTAATTCCCTGTTATAAGAGGGATACTAGGACAAGAATTAAGAATTGTCTATAGTTTATGTTGGAATTCAATAGCACATCAAATATACGATAATCCGTATTATTTTCACGATAAAACGCATAAAAAAATGCTAAAATCGACGAACGACATCAATTTTAACATTCCTTATTTTTTAACATCCTGATTGTGAGATATTACTCCAAAACGGCTTCTACCGTATATCCTTCTTTACGCAATAAATTAATCACTCCGTTTTCACCAGCCAAATGACCTGCACCAACCGCAAAAAATGTGGGTTCTGCACTGTATTCTTTTATTTTAGGAATCCAATTTTTGTTACGGTTTTCTAAAAGTTTGTCTTGATGTTGGGCAATGCTTCCAGCTTCTTCACTATTCATCATATCTAACATTAAATTAATGTTCTGTGTCTTGTAAGTGTTCAATAAAATAGCGAAGTTTTCTTTGTCTTTTGTCATATTATCTTTGGCTGATTTCAAAAGATCTTTGATTTGATCTTCATACGGAATGTCTTCAAACACTTGAAGTTGTTCCTCAACAGTTTCTAATCCATATATCTCTTCTCCTTCGGCTTGAGATAATTTTACCAAAGTTAATTCATACGATTGCATAGGACAGTCAATCATTTTTGGATACATTGATGCTGAAATCATGAAAGGCTTCATGTTTCCTACCATTTCTAATGACGCACCAAGATTTTTAATTACAAATTCATTTAAGATGTTGTAATCTTCTTCAGAAACCATGTCTTTAATACGCTTTCCGTCTTTCATATAAATACCTGCCATCATTTTGCTTTGCATGCTAGGGTCATCCATATCTAACTCCATAACCATTTGCGTGGTGTCTTCTAGTGCTTTTTTAACATCGTCGCTTAAAGTGGCATCGCAAGTGATATGAATAGTTCCAAAAAGATAGGAAGGATTTTCTAAATCATTACCTGAGATTTTCCAAAGTGTTGAATTTTCTAATTCTTGAGCTGATATTGAGAATATACTTAAAACAGCTATTGCTAAAAGGGATACTAATTTTTTCATACTATTTATTTATTTGTTTAGTTAGTATGAGATTTTCTCAATATGTTACATTGAAATTAATATTACTGATTCTGGTATAGGTTAATTGTATTTTAAAACGTAAAAGCAACGTTCATCCGCTAGAAAACACTCTTTTGGACTCCCGTTGCTTTTACTAGCCTGCCTTAAAAAGGCAGAACCAACCAATCAATTTAAAGACTGTTATTTAGCGTAATTGTTACAGTTAAGCATTACATTTCTTCAATCACTAAGTCACCTTGGTTTCTAAAAACCAATTGATTATCAAATTCATCTAACAGTATAATGCTATCTGTGGTGACTTTACCAGACAGTAATTCCTTACTCAACTGGTTTAACACCTCTTTTTGTATCACTCGCTTAACAGGTCTCGCCCCGTATTCTGGGTTGTAGCCTTTATCTGCTAAATAGGCTTTAGCTTCTTGGGTTGCATCAAACGTTATCTGCTGTTCTGCTAGCATTTTGGTGACTCCTGCTAACTGTAAGTCTACAATAGCTAAAATGTTTTCTTTACTTAACGGTGTAAACATTATGGTGTCATCGATTCGATTTAAGAATTCTGGACGAACAGATTTTTTCAATAATCCAAGAACCTCAACTCTTGCTCCTTCAATAGCAGAAGGAATATCCTTCGTCGCTTCAAAACGTTCTTGTATGATATGGCTTCCCATATTTGAGGTCATGATGATAATGGTGTTCTTAAAATCTGCGATACGCCCTTTATTATCCGTTAAACGGCCTTCGTCCAATACTTGGAGTAAAATATTAAACGTATCTGGATGTGCTTTTTCTATTTCATCTAAGAGCACTACAGAATAAGGTTTACGTCTTACTGCCTCAGTCAGCTGCCCACCTTCATCATAACCAACATATCCTGGAGGTGCACCGACCAATCTACTTACCGCGTGTCTTTCTTGGTATTCACTCATATCAATTCGGGTCATCGCATTTTCATCATCAAACAGATATTCTGCTAAGGCTTTAGCTAGTTCTGTTTTACCAACTCCCGTTGTGCCCAAGAATAAAAAAGTACCTATTGGTTTTTGAGGGTTTTGCAATCCTGCTCTCGATCGTCTCACAGCATCACTGACTGCTTCAATCGCTTCTTCTTGTCCGACGACGCGTTTGTGTAACTCATCTTCCAATTTTAAGAGTTTTTCCCTTTCACTTTGAATCATTTTAGTTACAGGAATTCCCGTCCATTTAGCCACAACATCTGCAATATCTTCATATGTGACTTCTTCCTTAATTAATGAGTTATCTTTCTGATTAGCAAGTATTGCCTGCTGCGCTTCAAGCGCTTCAGTAGCTTCCTTTATTTTTCCATAGCGAATTTCAGCCACTTTGCCATAATCTCCTTCACGCTCAGCTCTCTCAGCCTCTAATCTATAGTTTTCAATATCTTGTTTAATATTCTGAACGTTTTCAACAACTTCTTTTTCACTTTTCCATTTAGCATTAAGTTCATTGCGTTCCTCTTTAAGATTAGCCAATTCAGACTTTAAGGATTTTAACTTTGTTTCATCTTTTTCACGCTTAATGGCCTCGTGCTCAATTTCTAATTGCATAATTTTTCGATCCAAAACATCTAATTCTTCTGGTTTTGAATTGATTTCCATACGCAATTTAGAAGCAGCTTCGTCCATTAAGTCTATTGCTTTGTCTGGTAAAAATCTATTTGTTATATAACGCGTTGATAATTCTACAGCACCAATAATCGCTTCATCTTTAATTCTAACCTTATGATGGGTTTCATATTTTTCCTTGATGCCTCTAAGGATAGAAATCGCACTTTCTGTATCAGGTTCATTGACCGTTACTTTTTGAAAACGTCTTTCTAAAGCCTTGTCTTGTTCAAAATACTTTTGATACTCGTCTAAGGTTGTAGCACCAATAGCTCTTAATTCGCCACGTGCTAAAGCAGGTTTTAATATGTTTGCGGCATCCATAGCACCCTGGCCACCACCTGCACCAACTAGTGTATGGATCTCATCGATGAAGAGAACAATATCTCCTGAGGCGGATGTTACTTCTTTAATAACGGCTTTTAGGCGCTCTTCAAATTCACCTTTATATTTTGCGCCAGCAATTAGAGCTCCCATATCAAGCGCAAAGATTTGTTTATCCTTAAGGTTTTCAGGAATATCTCCATCTATGATACGATGCGCCAAACCTTCTGCAATTGCTGTTTTACCTGTACCAGGTTCTCCAACTAAAATTGGATTGTTTTTGGTGCGTCGCGAAAGAATCTGTAAAATTCTACGGATTTCTTCATCACGTCCAATAACAGGATCTAGCTTACCGTCACTTGCCAATTGGTTGAGATTTTTGGCATATTTTGATAGTGAATTATAGGTTTCTTCCTGACTTTGTGATGTTACACGTTCTCCTTTTCGTAACTCATCAATAGCTGCTTGTAAATTCTTTTCAGTAACTCCTTGATCTTTCACAATCTGAGATATTTTACTTTTTGATTTAAAAATTGCCAAGATGAGATGCTCAACCGAAACAAATTCATCATTCATTTTTTTTGCGATGATGGATGCTTCGTTCATTGTTTTTCCTGCTTCACGTGATAGCATAATATCTCCACCAGACACTTTTGGAAAACTCTCAAGTTCCTTATCTAAAATTTGTCCTAAAAGGGTAACATTGACGTTCAATTTCTTTAAAAGAAATGGGAGTACATTCTCATCAACAGTCCACAAACCCTTAAAAATATGTTCGTTTTCTATCTGTTGATGTTCCAAGCTTTGAGCCAGCTGTTGTGCTTGCTGAATGGCCTGCTGTGATTTAATGGTATAATTATTAAAATTCATGTTTTTATATCTTATTTATTTGTCATCTTTAATGACAGTGATTTTATATTTTATTGGGTATATTTCAATAATCTTACCAATTTAAAAACGCTTAGGCATTGAGACAAAATGTCTGTTAAATTCAATAATAACGTGACTTTTAGTCAGTTTGTAAGATTTAAGAAAGACTACGACTGATTACTTTTAAACTACTTAAATGGGACTATTAAATAAATTATTTGGAAGCTCTTCAGAGCCTAAAGAGGAAAAAGTTTTGCCTTGGATTCCGTTAACTTCAAAAGATCAATTAGATAACATTGCAGAGAAGTCTAAAACTAAAACCCAAGTGATATTTAAACATTCGACACGATGTGGAATAAGTCGTATGGTAATGAATCAATTTATTAGTATGTATGACCTAGACATCAACACTATAGACTTGTACTATTTAGATCTACTCAGTTATAGAGACGTTTCTGATGAAGTGGGTTATAAATTTCAAGTGATGCATCAGTCGCCACAATTATTGGTTATTAAAAACGGAGCTACCGTTACACATGCTTCACATGGTGCAATACATGAGATTCGCTTAAATCAATTCATTTAAAATTTCATTTTAGTTAATCTGTAGAGACTTAAATCACTTCTTGATCAATATTCTTATATTTAAAGACTAAACCAATACACTAGTCTTATGAATAAGTTTTTATTATGCTGTTTGTTATTATTTGTGATGTCTTGTAAACAAGACAAGGAATCTGAAACTACTGAAGATTCCTTAGATATTTCTCAAGTCCTTAAGGACTATAGTGAAGAAGGTTACGAATTAGACCCTATGGTTGCTACAAGGACTGGTGATACTCGATTTAATGATCAATTTCCAAACTTCTTATCTGAAGAGTACAAAGCAAAGAAGAAAGCTTACTATACAAAATATAAACAGATAATTGCGGATATCGATAGGTCAGCACTTACCGATACAGAGAGAATGAGTTTAAATGTCTTGGAGTGGGATTGTGATATTAACCTAGAGGCTATGACATTTAAAAAAGATTTAATGCCCATTGACCAGATGTGGTCTAAAAACTTGGATTTTAATCAATTAGCATCTGCTTCAAATGCGCAGCCTTTTAATTCTGTTGAGGATTATAAAACATGGTTGGTCAGAGTGGATGCCTATTTAGTTTGGCTAGACGCAACCATTGAAAATATGAAGAAAGGAATGGAAGAAGGTTATGTCTTGCCTAAACCTTTAATTAAGAAAGTTATTCCACAATTTGAAACATTAGCTGTAGGCCCTGCTGAAAAACACCTTTATTATTCTCCTATATTTCAAATTTCTGAAGCTTTTTCTAGTGAGGAAAGAGAAGAACTCATTGAGAGTTATACAGCAATGATAAATGATAAAGTTATTCCTGCCCATCAAAAGATGGTTGATTTTCTTGAAAATGAGTACTTACCAAAAGGAAGGGAATCTAGCGGTATAGACGGAACTCCACTTGGAAGTGACTATTACGATCATCAAATTAAATATTACACCACTACCAACATGACTGCGGACGACATTCATAATTTAGGTTTAAGTGAAGTGGCAAGAATCCGATCTGAAATGGAAGCTGTAAAAGATGAGGTTGGTTTTAAAGGTGATTTAAATGCGTTTTTTGAACATGTGAGAACTAAAAAAGAGCTAATGCCATTTACTGAGCGCTCTCAGGTGATTAACTTTTATGATAGTATTCATAACGCTATGAAACCTCAGATTAACAGATTATTTGGTAATCAGCCTAAAACCGGTTTTGAAGTTCGGAGAACAGAACCATTTAGAGAAAAATCCGCTGCGGCAAATTACAATGCAGGGTCTTTGGATGGAACGCGACCAGGTATTTTCTTTACACCAATACCAGATGTTGAAGCCTATAACATCTTTGATAAAGAAAGCCTGTTTCTTCATGAAGCGATACCAGGGCATCATTATCAGATTTCTTTACAACAAGAAAATGAAGAATTACCAGCTTTTAGAAAGACGCTATGGTATAGTGCTTATGGTGAAGGTTGGGCGCTTTATGCCGAATCTATGGGTAAAGAATTAGGCTTGTTTAAAGATCCATATCAGTATTTCGGGATGCTGAGTCAAGAAATACATAGAGCGATTAGGCTTGTGGTAGATACTGGTCTCCATTCTAAAGGCTGGACACGTGAGCAAGCCATACAATATTCCTTGGAAAATGAAGCTGAATCCGAACGTGCTATAACTAGTGAGATTGAGCGCTATATGGCTAACCCAGGTCAAGCCTTATCTTATAAGATAGGTCAACTAAAATTAGTAGAACTTAGGGATAGAGCTTCTGAAAAACTCGGGGATAAATTTGACATCAAAGAATACCACAACCAAGTTCTAGAAACAGGTTGTATTCCACTGCAGTTATTAGAAGACAAGATAGATAGTTGGATTGTTTCTTATAAATAGATTGAATGTTTAGATATAATCTTAGGAACTAAATTTCTAAACAATGATTTATTATTGGTTACACATGATCTACATTTATATTGGATCGAGATTGTTTTGGAAAAAAGTTAAGCCATTATCAGATTTAACAAGGACTAGAAGAGTAAATATTCTGGATTGTGAATCTTTTCGATTTATGGCAAACTCCAAGTATTTTTATTACATGGATTTAATAAGATACGAGGTGGTTTTTCGCTCAAAGTTATATGATAATACAGTTAAAAAGGGAATGTTTGGTGTCCTAGCATCCCAAAAAATCATATACAAAAAGCCATTAAAAATGTTGAAGAAATTCAATATCACTCTAAAATTAGAAGGTGCAGATGAAAAATGGGTATATCATCAGCAAATTTTTGAGCAGAGCGGTCAAATATGCGCTATCGGATTTACAAAAGCTGGATTCTGGAAAAACAAGAAAGCTCAAGACATGAGAACGATATTAATGAATAGTGATTCAGGATATGAAATAAAAATGCCCCCAGCCGAAGTGTTGGATATGTTTGAAAATGACTACGAAATTCTAAAAAATAACAACAAAGCAACTTCTTAAGATAAAAAAGTAAATGTAGCAAAGGTTGAGTTTAATGATAGTTTTTAACTCATCTCTTTTTGATAAAAACGAATTACTAAAGTGATAATTTCTTACCTTACATCAAATTTACAACCATGCTATCAGCCAACACGCCCTTAGATGCATTTTTGCATTGGGAAGAAACGGCTCCAAATCACACCTTTTTAAAGCAACCTATTAATGGAAAGCTAATTTCCTATTCCTATTCAGAAGCAGGAATTATTGCTCGAAAAATTGCAGCAGGATTACAAGATTACAATTTACCAGAAAAGAGCCATGTGGCTTTGTTCTCCAAGAATTGTGCGGAATGGATTATAGCGGATTTGGCTATAATGATGGCGGGTTATATATCCATTCCAATCTATCCAACATTAACATCAGATTCTATACATCAAATTTTAACGCACAGCGAATCTAAAGCCATTATTATAGGTAAATTAGATGAATTTGAAAACCAAGCTACTGGCATATCTCAAATACCTGTAATAAGTATTAAGGGTTATGGTAACACTATTGGGGGCATCTGGGAAGATATCATTGAAGAAAAACCAAAATTAGAAAGTATTGACATACGTGGAGAAGATGATTTACATACCATAATTTACACTTCTGGCACTACAGGAATGCCAAAAGGGGTGATGCACACAGGTGGAAGTTTTATGTATTCGGCTGGCAAGTTTGCGGAGTTATTTAAGCTGCCAAATAGAGTCACACTATTTTCGTATTTACCATTAGCACATGTAGCAGAACGGTTATTGTGTAATGCAGGATTATATTTAGGAGGCACAATTTCATTTTTTGATAAATTAGAAACCTTCGCTTCGGATCTCGAAAAAACACAACCGAATCTATTTTTTGCCGTACCACGAATATGGACCAAATTCAGAGAAAAAATATTAGAGTCTTTACCGGATAAAAAGCTCAACGTATTACTGAAAATTCCAATAGTGTCGGGGATGATTAAGAAAAAACTTAAGAAAAAACTCGGTTTGTCAGAGGCTGTATTTATGGCTTCCGCAGCAGCGCCAGCAGCGCCAGATTTATTAAAATGGTATCAAAAATTGGGTATTGAAATTTTTCAAGGCTATGGAATGACAGAAGATGGATGTGTATCCCATTTTAATCGGCCTGGTGAAAATAGAATTGGCACGGTTGGTAAACCGATACCAGGAATAGAAGCAAAGTTGTCGGGTGAAGGTGAGATTTGTATAAAGAACGAGTGCTTAATGAAAGGTTATTTCAAAAACCCTGAAGCGACTGCAGCTGTTTTTGATAATAGCGGTTTTTTAAAGACAGGAGACCAAGGGGAATATGACCATGATGGTTATTTGACAATCACTGGGCGAATAAAAGACCAGTTTAAAACCGATAAGGGCAAGTATATCTCACCGTCATTTTTAGAATTAGCTTTATCTGCAAATACGGATATTGAGCAAATATGTGTTGTTGGTACTGGCATTCCTCAGCCAATTGCTTTAATAATAACCTCAGAATTAGGAAAGGCAAAATCAAAATCAGAACTTATTGAAAGCCTAACAAAGAGCATAGAAGATCTCAATCCAAAAGTTGAAAAGCACGAAAAAATTGAAAAAGTCGTCATAATGAAAGAGGAATGGTCTGTGGACAACGGATTGTTAACTCCAAGCTTAAAGGTGAAACGCAATGCCATAGAAAAAATACATCAACCCTTTTATCTTCAATGGTTCGCAATGGATGATAAGGTAATTTTTGAATAAGTCGATAATGCCAATAAAACAAGACGTAAAGGTTGATGATTTAGTTTTTGACTGTTTGGTTTCTGGAGATAAAGAAAGCCAAATGGTACTATTTCTTCATGGCTTTCCAGAGACCTCAATCATGTGGACGTCTCTCATGGATGAGATTAGTTCTGAAGGCTTTTATTGCGTAGCACCAAACATGAGAGGCTACAGTAAAAATGCCTGCCCAAAGGGGAAACGACATTATACTATCGATAAATTAGCACAAGATGTTATTGATTTAATGCAACATTACGATAAAGATCAAATTCATCTTGTTGGTCACGATTGGGGTGCAGTTGTCGGTTGGTACGCAGTGTATCATAACCCTAAAAAATTTAAAAGTTGGAGTGCGTTATCGGTACCACATATAAATGCGTTTGGTAAAGCATTGCAAAAAGACAAGTCACAGCAAAAAATGAGCAAGTATATCAAGGATTTTCAAATTCCTTTCTTGCCTGAACTAAAACTACGCAAGAACAACTTTAAGCTACTTAAAAAAATATGGAATAAAAGTTCACCTCAAGAAATCGAAAATTACACCAACATCTTTAAACAAAAAGGATCATTAACGGCAGCCATAAATTATTACAGAGCAAATTTCGGTCGAAAGCAATTACTTTCCATAGGTCATATTAAAACCCCAACACTTTTTATATATGGTAAGAATGATTTCGCCATTGGCAACTATGGAGCAGAAAGATGTGCAAATTATGTTGACGGGTTTTTTAAACAGGTCACTCTAGATGCAGGCCATTGGTTAATACAAGAAAGTTATAATGAAGTTAAGCAAGAAGTGAAAGCACACCTTGAAAAATTTAAAAAGACTTAATCCTTAATTTACCTATGATGGTAAGGTTCATTCTTTAATATTGTAAATCCGCGATACAGTTGCTCTATAAAAAAGAGACGAACCATTTGATGAGAAAATGTCATTTTAGACAGACTTAACTTCCCATTTGCTCTTTGGTACACAGCATCTGAAAAGCCATAAGGACCTCCAATAACAAAGATTAGATGTTTGATACCAGAATTCATGTGTTTTTGAAGATAATTTGAAAAGCCCACTGAATCCATTTGTTTGCCATTTTCGTCCAATAAAATGAGTATATCTGAATTTTGGGTTTTTGATAAAATCACTTCACCTTCTTTTTCTTTTTGCTGCGCTTCAGAAAGATGCTTTACTTTTTTTAAATCGGGAATAATTTCGAAATGAAATTTAATATAATGGCTGAGACGTTTACTATAATCATCGATTAACTGAATGAGTCTTTTATCATCCGTTTTTCCTATAGCTAAAAGAGTTATTTGCATAATGCAAATTTACAATTTTAGAATTCAGTTTTTATAATTGTAAAATCGTATATCGAAAATCAATTTCCTATTTTTACATTAAATAGTGAGTACATGATTTCAAAAGAACAATTTCAGAACGAAATAGATATAATTATTGCCAACGCCATACGAGAAGATGTCGGTGATGGCGATCACAGTTCTTTGGCTTGTATCCCTATTAATGCTAAAGGAAAAGCGAAATTATTGGTGAAAGATCATGGTGTTATTGCCGGTGTAGAATTTGCAAAACAGGTTTTTGCCTATGTAGATAAGGATTTGAGGGTAGAAACGGTAATTGGCGACGGAAATATTGTAAAATATGGTGATATTGCCTTTTATGTAGAAGGACGCTCGCAGTCTATCTTAAAAGCCGAGCGACTTGTTCTCAATGCCATGCAACGTATGAGTGCTATAGCAACAAAAACAAAGGTATTTGTTGATTTGCTTGAGGGCACAGGAACAAAAATATTAGATACTCGTAAAACCACACCAGGTATCCGTGCTCTTGAGAAATGGGCAGTTAAAATTGGTGGAGGTGAAAATCATCGCTTTGCATTGTATGATATGATTATGCTAAAAGACAACCACATTGATTTTGCAGGTGGAGTCTCAAAAGCTATCTCAATGACTAAGGATTATCTTGAAAATACAAATCGTGATCTTAAAATTATTGTAGAAGCTCGAAATCTAAACGAAATACAAGAGATATTAGAAAGCGGAGGAGTCTATCGCATACTGATAGATAATTTTAATTATGAAGACACTGAAAAAGCAGTAGAACTCATTGGAGATAAGTGCTTAACTGAATCCTCAGGTGGCATTAATGAAAAAACCGTTCGTAAATATGCTGAATGTGGAGTAGACTATATTTCTTCTGGGGCATTAACACATTCTGTTTATAATATGGATTTAAGCCTTAAGGCAGTTTAGCTCTAAACATTTAGCTCTAAACATTTAGCTCTAAACATTTAGCTCTAAACATTTAGCTTTAATCGTAAATCGTAAATCGTAAATCAATCTATGTCTCAACCCACAGAAGATAATTTAAAAAAAATACCCGTAATTAATACGATTGTGGATTTTTTTAAGCGGATTAGACTTCCGGGTTTTGAAGGACTTTCTTTGTACGATTTATTAGAGCTTTATACGTTGGGAATAGCAAAAGGTGCTTTAACTACAAGGGCTAGTGCGATTGCCTTTAGCTTTTTTACGGCTATTTTTCCATTTTTATTATTTATAATTATTGTTATTCCTTATATACCAATTGATAATTTTCAGAATGAATTTTTAGAATTTTTAAATTCTATTTTACCTCCTCAAACTTCTGATTTTTTTGAGGAAAATATTTTTAAAAACATTAACAGAAACTCTGGCGGTGGCTTGTTATCCTCTGTTTTTATATTATCCATCTTGTTAATGGCAAATGGTGTTAACGCTGTATTTTCAGGTTTTGAAGGCTCCTACCATGAGCAGTTGACGCGTAATGTCTTTAAGCAGTATCTTTTTTCAATTGGCATAGCATTGATTTTAGCCTTTTTATTGCTACTTACTGTGGCGGTTTTTGGGTATTTTCAAATATTTATTATCACACCTTTGTATGATCGATTTGTGGGTAATGATCCATTATCTGGTCAGTCCGATTTAGGTTGGGTGATTGCTGCAAAATATGTGTTTTTTGTCATAATGACCTATATCGCCACTGCGACCTTATATTATTTTGGCACTAAGGAAGGCCGGGAGTCGCGTTTCTTTTCGTTTGGCGCTTTATTGACCACAGTATTGATAATGCTGACGTCGTATTTGTTTGGTCTTTATATAGATAATTTCTCTCAGTACAATGAGCTTTATGGGTCTATTGGGGCCTTACTGATTCTTCTGTTTTATCTTTGGCTGAATTCTAACATCCTACTTTTAGGTTATGAACTGAATGCCTCTCTACATTATTTAAGGAAATATCCACGGCAAATAGAAGATGAGGACGCATGATGTATTTTGTTGATGTAATTCTTCCTATCCCTCTTAAAAAGGCATTTACCTACCATATCACAAATGCGGAAGCTGATTTTTTAATGCCGGGAATGCGTGTGGCTGTTCCGTTTGGGAAAAGTAAAATTTATACAGCTTTAGTGTTAAACACACATACAAACCCACCAACGGCATATGAGGCCAAGACCATTCATCAAATCCTTGATGAGACGCCTATTGTAACAAAGCCGCAATTAAAGCATTGGCAATGGATTTCTGAGTATTATATGTGTTCCTTGGGTGAGGTAATGAGAGCGGCAATGCCAAATGCTTTTCTCTTAGAAAGTGAAACTATTATTAAGCCAAATCCTGAAGGGATCGATGAGCGTCAAAAATTGAATGACGAGGAATATTTAATTGTGGAAGCGCTCCAGCACCAAACCTCTTTAAAAATTCAGGATGTGGTTTCCATATTAGATCAAAAAAAAGTATTGCCAATCATTAAGGCTTTGGTAGAAAAAAATATAGTTCAGCTTCAAGAAGTATTATACGAAAAGTACCAGCCAAAATTAGTGCGTTATGTAAAATTGCACCAAAACCATACGTCAGAAGAAAAGCTTCAAGAATTATTAGAGGTATTAAGTAGAGCTCCCAAACAGCGAGAAGTCATCATGACCTTATTCACCATCTCTGCTTCTAAAAATGAGCCTATAAAAGTTTCTGAATTGACAGAACAAAGTGGAGCATCTTCAGGCATCATCAAAGCACTTATTGATAAAGGGATACTCGAGGAATATTATATTCAAACAGACCGTGTCAATTTTGAAGGTGATGATACTATCTCGGATAAGACCTTAAATTTAGCGCAAAAAGAAGCATATAAAGCGATAAAGACTAGTTTTCAAGAAAAAGAAGTGACGCTTTTGCATGGTGTGACGTCGTCAGGTAAGACTGAGATTTATGTAAAATTGATAAAAGAGCAGTTAGATGTAAAGAAGCAAGTGCTGTATCTGTTGCCTGAGATTGCATTGACCACGCAATTGGTACAACGGCTTCAGGATTATTTTGGTGAACAGGTTGCAGTTTTTCATAGTCGTTATTCTGGGAATGAACGTGTTGAGGTTTGGAATCATTTATTAAATAATTCAGAAAAAGCTCAGATTGTCATTGGTGCAAGGTCTTCGCTTTTATTGCCTTTTAAAGATCTGGGATTAATCATTGTCGATGAAGAGCACGAGCAATCCTACAAACAGTTCGACCCTGCTCCGAGATACCATGCGCGCGACGCGGCAATTGTTTTAGCGCATATGTTTAAAGCAAAAACGCTCTTGGGGTCTGCAACACCAAGTTTAGAGAGCTATTTTAATGCTAAGGAAGGTAAGTACGGCTTTGTAGAATTAAAAACACGGTATAATGACGTATTGATGCCAGATATTGAGTTAGTGGACTTGGCTGATAAATACAAGCGTAAACGCATGAAAGGGCATTTTAGTGACCGTTTGATTGCCGAAATGACCGAGACTCTGGATGAGGGGTTTCAAATTATACTGTTTCAAAATCGAAGAGGGTATTCACCAATCATAGAGTGTTTAACTTGTGGTCATTCACCTCAATGCCCCAATTGTGATGTGAGTTTAACCTATCATCAATACCGTGACCAATTACGCTGTCACTATTGTGGTTATAACTCAGTGATGCTAAAAAACTGTCAGGCTTGTGGCAATGCTAATTTAGATACCAAAGGTTTTGGCACAGAGCAAATTGAAGCAGAAGTAAAGCAGTTATTCCCAGAGAAGAAAGTAGGAAGAATGGATTTGGACACCACGCGTGGCAAGTATGGTTTTGAAAAAATAATTACAAGTTTTGAGCAAAAGGAGATTGATATTTTAGTGGGAACACAAATGCTTACAAAGGGTCTGGACTTTAGGTATGTTAAACTCGTTGGCATTATGAATGCTGACAACCTACTCAACTTCCCAGATTTTAGAGCTCATGAGCGTAGCTACCAATTAATGGTTCAGGTATCGGGTAGGGCAGGGAGAACGGATTTAAGAGGCAAAGTTTTGATACAAACCTATAATCCACACCATAACATATTGCAGCAAGTGTCAACTAATGATTATGATACCATGTTTAAAGAGCAATTAGATGATAGATATAACTATAAATACCCTCCAATCTATAGGATAATTAAAATCACATTGAAGCATAAGGATTACAGTCGTGTAAATTTAGCTGCCGACTGGTATGCTAAATCTTTGCGTCAAGTCTTCAAGCATCATGTTTTAGGGCCAGAGTTTCCGCCTGTGTCACGTATCCGGAATCAATATTTAAAAAACATTTTGTTGAAAATTCCCCCCAAACAATCCTTATTAAAAACAAAAGAAGCTATCATGAAAATTCATAATAGCTTCGAGAGTGTCAAAGACTTTAGGTCAGTTAGAGTAATTTTAGACGTTGATAACTATTAAAATAGTATCCAAATTGTGGTTAGTTTAGTTTAGGGGCTTCTTAACCTTCTAAAATATACTCACTAACTACATATTGTTTAAAGCTTCAACCAATTGGGTCTTTTTATTTCGACTCAATGGGATTTCATAAGCTCCAACTTCAACATTCTTACTGTTAAATCGGTCTATTTTATCTAGGTTGACGATATACGATTTATGGATTCTTAAAAATTTACCTTCTGGCAATTCTTTATCGAAAGCTTTCATAGTGGATAAGACCACTAAGCTATTCTCTTCAGTGACTACTTTTACATAGTCTCCAAGGGCTTCAATCCATTTAATGTCTTTGATGTAAACCTTACGCTTTTTTAGATTACTTTTAACAAAAATATGTTCACCGTCTGCTTCATTAAAGTCGAGCTTTAATTTGTACTGCTCAATTGCTTTTTCAACAGCAGTGTTGAAACGTTCTTTGGTAATCGGTTTTTGTAAATAGTCCGTAGCGTCGTAATTAAAAGCCTTAAATGCATATTCAGTTTTACCTGTCACAAAAATAATTTGGGGTTTATTATTGAGAACATCTAATAGCTCAAATCCATTAAGGACTGGCATTTCTATATCAAGGAAGATGAGATCTACCTTATGGGTGTTGAGACCGTTTTTGGTTTCCAACGCACTACTATATTCGGCTATTAAGTTAAGAGAAGAGTGATTTTCAATTAACTTTACGATAGAGAGGCGCTGGATCGCAGAGTCGTCAACAACTACACAGTTTAAAGTCATAACATTTCAATTTTAGGTTAAGATATTCGACAATGTTACAAAAAATTCGGTTAAAAAACAAAAAATACCGACAAAGTGTTGATTTTAACATTTCGGGTTTAAGGAAAAACTTACATAAAATAAAATCCTATTTTGTTGTACCAATGACAATTAATCTCTATTTTTGCACCCGTTTTAACAACAAATAAATATTTTTTATGAATCATTATGAAACTGTTTTCATCTTAAATCCCGTTTTATCTGATGACCAGATAAAGGAAACAGTGAAGAAATATGAAGATTTTCTTGTTTCTAGAGGAGCTAAGATGATAGCCAAAGAAGATTGGGGCTTAAAAAAACTAGCCTATCCAATCCAAAACAAAAAAAGTGGTTTTTATCACTTATTTGAGTTCACTGTAGATGGTGAGCACATTGGACCTTTAGAAGTAGAGTTTAGACGTGACGAGCGTTTTATGCGTTACTTGACTGTAAAATTAGACAAGCACGCTGTTGCTTGGGCTGAGAGAAGAAGAGAGAAAAACAAACAAAAAGCGTAATTATGTCTTCAATTGAACAACAAGCAAAAGGAAAAAAAGACGGAGAAATCAGATATTTAACTCCGTTAAATATAGAAACTACAAAAGCTAAGAAGTACTGTCGCTTTAAAAAGTCTGGTATTAAGTATGTCGATTATAAAGACCCAGATTGGTTAATGGGCTTTGTAAACGAACAAGGAAAATTATTACCAAGACGTTTAACAGGAACTTCTTTAAAGTATCAAAGAAAAGTATCAGTAGCGGTAAAAAGAGCTAGACATTTAGCACTTATGCCTTATGTTGCTGATTTATTAAAATAAAACAATCATAACATGGAACTTATATTAAAACAAGACGTTGAGAATTTAGGATTTAAAGACGATATTGTAACAGTAAAGAACGGTTATGGTAGAAATTTTTTAATTCCTCAAGGACAAGCAGTTATAGCAACAGCTTCTGCTAAAAAAGTCTTAGAAGAAACATTGAAGCAACGCGCTTTTAAAGAAAAGTCAATTATAACTGAAGCAGAAAAAACTGCTGAATCTATTAAGACTTTAGACATTAAAATTACAGCTAAAGCTGGTGCAGGTGCAACAGCGGGAGATAAGTTATTTGGTTCTATTACCAATATGGACTTAGCCAATGCTTTACGTGAAGAAGGACACGAGATTGAAAAGAAATTTATTTCTATTCAAGGAGGAAACATTAAGCGTTTGGGGCAGTACGATGCTGAAATTAGATTACACAGAGAAGTAACTGTCGATTTAACTTTCGAGGTTATTGCTGAAAGTTAACAAATCGTCTAGTAAAGTTAATAAAAAGAGAGTTTCCGTCTGGGGACTCTTTTTTTTTGTGACTATTTTTACGTTGAATTAAAAACAGATTCTCATGAAAAAAATTTTACTACTACTCTTAATGTTAGCATCCTTGTGGTCCTTTGCACAAGTTACCACATCTAGTATTAAGGGATTGATTTTAGATGATACTGGTCAACCATTACCTGGCGCCAATGTTGTCGCAGTACACACTCCAACAGGTACTGTTTATGGTGCTGCAACTAACTTTGATGGTCGATACAGTCTATTAAACTTAAGAGTTGGGGGACCATATAAGGTAACTATCACTTATGTTGGTTTTGCCGATAAGGTCTTTGAGGGCATTTATCTTTCCTTAGGTAAAACAGAAAACATCGATTACCAAATGACCCCAAATAGTGAAGAATTAGATGCTATTGTTATCCGGGGTTCTGCTAATGGTACATTTGGAAGTGATAGAACTGGTGCAGAAACCAATGTTGGCAGACGAGAAATAACAACCCTACCGACAATTTCAAGATCTGCTTCTGACTTTACGAGACTAGAACCATCCTCTACAGGAAATTCTTTTGGTGGGAGAAATGACCAATTCAATAATTTTTCTTTGGATGGGTCTATTTTTAATAACCCATTTGGTCTAGATTCACCAACGCCTGGTGGACAAAGTGGGGCACAACCAGTATCATTGGATGCTATTGATCAAATACAAGTATCTATTGCGCCTTACGATGTTAGGCAGTCTGGGTTTACAGGTGCTGCTGTCAATGCGGTAACAAAAAGCGGTACCAATGATTTTCATGGAACGGTATATGGTTTTACAAGAAATGAAAGTTTAACAGGAAGTAAAGTCAATGGCGATGATGTGCTTCAGCCAGAACTTTCGCAGAATCAATTTGGTTTTAGTGTCGGTGGTCCACTTATAGAGAACAAACTATTCTTCTTTGCGAATTTTGAAAAAGATCAGAGAACAGATTTAGGAACCAATGGTTTCTTTCCTGGAACAGGATCTAACCTTGCTGGTGAATCAAATGTGTTAAGGTCAGATTTTGAACTGGTTGATAATATATTAAGACAAGTGTCTATTGGCAATGGTCAATTTTATAACCCTGGTGCTTTTGAAGGATTTACGTTTGATAGTAATTCAACCAAAGGTATTTTTAAGTTAGACTGGAATATTAGCGATAAGCATAAACTTGCCTTTATCTATAATTTCTTAGAGGCTTCGAGAGCGCAACCAGCTCATCCATCAGCTTTAGGATTTAGAGGCCCAGGCCCTAACCAGCTTCAATTTAGAAATGCTGGGTATCAAATCAATAACAATCTAGATTCGTTTCAATTAGAGGTAAATAGTAATTTTGATGATGGTGTAAGCAATAAGCTTCAAATTGGTTATACGGTATTTGACGATTTCCGTAATCCATTTTCATCACCAGCACCAACAATTACTATCACAAATAGTGGAGCAAATTATATTATTGCAGGTCACGAACCATTTTCAATAAATAATACTCTTGATCAAAAAGTATTTCAATTTTCGGATAATTTAAATTTTGTGAGAGGCTCCCATACCTTTACGGTTGGTATATCTTTTGAAAAATTTGAGTTCGACAATTCTTTTAACTTAGGTGCTTACGGTGCGCAAGGTGTGTTTTTTCCAACGGCGGATATTCAGTCCTTTAGAGATGCACAAGGAAATCCATCAGCAGAAGCTGACTTAGTTGATTTTTACCAAGGATTATTTAATGATGCAATAGCAGCAAATAGCGCTTTAAATGCATCAGGTGTTGGTAATCCTGGTGGTTGGGCACTTGCAGAAACTAACGTCGGGCAATTGTCATTTTATGCGCAAGACGAATGGAATGTTACAGATGATTTTAAGTTAACTTATGGTATCCGTTTTGACAAGCCATTGTATTTTGATACTGCAGACAAGATTAGAGAAAATATAGATCGTAAAGGTGGTGTGTTTAACCCTTCAGACTTTTCTGGAGGAACCTATCAACCCACTATTGAGTACTTCGATCCAGAAACTGGAGAAATGGTCAATTTAGATTCTACGGTTTTACCATCTAGTGATTTTTTAATATCCCCACGCGTTGGTTTCAATTGGGATGTTAATGGAAATAACACAACACAAATTAGAGGTGGTAGTGGTATTTTTACAGGTCGTTTTCCGTTTGTATGGTTAGGAAATCAGGTGCAAGGTGTGGATTTTTTCTTTTATCAGATAGTTGATCCAGACTTTAAATGGCCACAAGTATGGAGAACAAATATTGGTGCTGACCATCGTTTCGAAGATGGTCTTACCTTAACAGCGGATTTATCATACACCAAAGACATCAATGGTGCCCATGTGCAAAACTGGGCCTTAGATAATCCAAGTGGTACATTGCAAGGTGTTGATAATCGTCCGGTTTATGAAGCATCAGATATCGCTACTAACGAATTTGGTGGTCCTACCAATGCTTATGTGTTTACTAATTCTGATAAAGGTCGTGTATGGAACGGAACTTTAAAAGCGCAAAAGACCTTTGGTCAAGGATTCTATACTAGTTTAGCATATAACTATTTGAATTCAAAAGATGTCAACTCTATTGAGGCAGAAATTACAGGTGATGCGTTTGCAGGAAATGCTATTTCTGGTAACGCTAATGATGATGTTTTATCTTTTTCAAGATATGGAGATACGCATAGAATTATAGGCGTAGGCTCTAAGAAGTTTACTTATGGAAATGATAAGTTCGCAACTACTATCTCAACATTTTTTGAATATGCAAGAGGAGGACGTTACAGTTATACGTATGGTGGTGATTTAAACGGGGACGGTTCTAATTTCAATGACCTGTTATACATCCCTACGAGTTCTGAAGTGCAACAAATGAATTTTGAAAGCCCAGGCCAAGCGGATGCCTTTGAGCAATTTATTCAACAAGATGACTATTTGAGTGACAATAGAGGAAGTTATGCTGAGCGCTATGGAGCATTGTCACCCTGGAGAGGCCGTTGGGATATAAAGATTCTTCAGGATTACAATTTTAAAGTCGGTGAGAATACACATACCATTCAATTTAGTGCTGATATATTAAATGTTGGTAACCTGATAAATAGTGAATGGGGTGTAGTTGAAGTGCCTAACAGTATTCAGCCTTTAGGTGTTTCTGTCGATGCCAACAACAATCCAACATATAGTTTTGATGGAAATTTAACGGAAACCTTTAGTGCAGATGTTAGCTTATTATCGCGTTGGCAAGCACAATTTGGACTTCGATATATTTTCTAGTAGAAACAAACATATTTAATTAATTTTGCGCCCTGAATAAGGGCGCATTTTTTTATGAAGAAATTTATAGTTTTTTGTCTTTTGGTAGCTGTTATTTTTGCTTGTAAAGACAAACCAGAGGAAGTAGTATTAAAAGAATCAACACTTTTAGAAACATTCAGAATACCATATTCAGGGCCTCAGATTAGTGTACATAGAGGTGGTATGGATATATTGAATTACCCAGAGAATTGCTTAGAAACACTGAAATTTGTTAATGACAGCATCAATGCTATATACGAAATTGATATCTCACAAACCAAAGATGGACATTTGGTTTTGATGCACGATAATTCTATTGACAGAACTACTACAGGGTCTGGTTTGGTTAAGAATATCACATTAAAAGAGCTCAAAACCTTTAATCTAAAAGATGATTATGGTAATATCACTGATTTTAAGGTGCCGTTGTTTTCTGAAGTGCTTAAGTGGAGTGTTACTAATGATGTTATTTTAACTGTAGATATTAAGCGAGGTGTGTCTCAAGAAAAAGTCATAAAAGCTGTAGAAAGTGCCAATGCTGAAGACACAAGCATTATCATCACTTACCATTTGGAACAAGCCAAATCAGCATACAAAACCAATCCAAACCTTATGTTATCAGTTTCCGCAAGGAATATGGAAGAATTTCAATGGTTATTAGATTCTAATATCCCGACCCAGAATATGATTGCTTTTACAGGAACACGACTTTCGGATAATGAATTATATGAAACTATTCATAATGAAAATATAGTCTGCATGTTAGGGTCACTCGGTAACCTAGATAATAGGGCTAAAGCCAATGGCGATGATTTATATAAAACTTGGTTCGATTTGGGCATTGATATAATGGCTACAGATCGCCCATTTGCTGTGGTTCAGGTGTTAGAACAATAAAAGAGAGTTATAATGAAATACATAAGATTAACAAAAGAACAATTAGAAGAGTTACACCAAGAGTTTATCAACTTTTTAGCCACACAGTCTATTACTGCAGATGAGTGGGCGGATATTAAGCAAAACAAACCCGGAGTGGCAGAAGAAGAAATAGATGTTTTTAGTGACTTGGTTTGGGAAGGCGTTTTAGGAAAAGTTGAATACATTGAGCACATATCAAAGCATCAAGTCCATTTATTTAAGGTTGAAGACAAACAGTTTAGGCTAATTGCTCTAAAGCTAAATAACCAAGAAGAAGTTGACCTAACGACCAAAGAGGGTTTTCAGTGGTTGCGAGAAAACTTATTGTCAAACGATATTGAGCTATTCAATGCTAAAAAAGAATTCTCGGATGACAAGCATCTAGATGTTTTTAAGCTAATTCAGCAAGGGGGGAATATCACTAAAGGTGAATTATTCCAGTATTTTGATACCTTAATTTCTAAGAAGTAGTTGTAAAGTTAGAGGGTTGTGAAATATATTTAAAGAACTAAGAACTAAGAACTAAGAACTAAGAACTAAGAACTAAGAACTAAGAACTAAGAGCTAAGAGCCAAGAGCCAAGAGCCAAAAAGTTAAAGGATAAACGTCTCAACACATCAACCTATAAACACCTATTCATACCTCAACGACTCTATCGGATCTAATTTCGCTGCTTTAGTCGCAGGATAAACACCAGAAACGACGGCAACAATAAAGGCAATACTCGTTGCCCAGAACATGGCAAACCAAGGAGTAGAGAAGGAAAGATTAAAAGCTGATGACAAGCCCCAACCAATTAAAATTCCTAACATAATTCCGAGAATTCCTCCAAGTTGACCAATAATTACTGTTTCCATAAAGAACTGAAAAGCAATGGTTTTACGCTTAGCACCTAAAGCTTTTCTTACACCTATTTCACGTGTGCGTTCAGAAACAGAAACGAGCATTATATTCATCAATGCAATGGTAGATCCAAAAATGGTAATGATACTTATAATCCAAGCTGCTATATAGAGATAGCTCGATATGCTGCTTATTCTATTAATAAGGTCATCGCTTCTAACAATCCCAAAATTATTAGATTCAACAGGGTTAAGACCTCTAATATTTCTAAAGGTCAAAATGGCTTCTTCTTGCGCAGCCTCTAATAGTTCCTTTTTGTTGACAAGAACACTAATATTGTAATTAATATTAGGTTGTGTAAAAATACCTCTTGCCTTTTGTATTGGTATGATTGCTCTTAAGTCTTGGTTATTACCAAAGGTCGATCCTTTTCTCTCTAATACACCAATCACCTTAAATTTGGAACCTCTAATACTTATCGTTTTATTTAATGGGTTTACATCCGGAAATAAGGCTTTCCTTAAGTCATCACCAATCACAGCAACAGCATTGTTATTACTAACATCAACCCTACTAAGTCCTCTGCCTGATTCTAATTCTAAGCCAGAATTTGGTAAGAAATATGCATTTGCACCAATAATAGCAACTTCTGGATCTGTTTTTATATTATCATATTTAACTTCGGTAGTGTTTGATCCAAAAAACCACATAGCATTCTGTGATCCTGGGAATTCGTAATTATCAACAAACTCCTTGGCATCTCTATAGTTTATTATCGGATTAACTTTTGTTCGTTCTCGCCCTGAATTTCTCCCTCCTGTAGACACCCTAACCGTTAGCTCATAGCGTCTAAGATTAAAAGTATTGGCTCCCATAGATGAGAAATCACTCGAAATAGTGTTTTCGAGGGCAGAAACACCGCTTAAAATGCCAACTAAGGCCATAATACCAATGGCGATGATCAAAACCGTTAAAATAGTACGTAATAATTGACTTTTGATGGAACCAAAAGCAATTCTTATATTCTCCTTGACTAATGAAAACATGAAATTTAAAGCTAAAGTTAGTATCGATTTTCTATAAGACTACCAATTACCGATAAAGTTACTATAAAATTGAAATTCCTTGGGTTTGCCTTTAAAAATTATAATATTTTTGTGAAGTTCGACTAGACTGATAATGTTGTATGTCATGTCGAGCGTAGTCGAGACATCTTTATATTTCTAGCATTAAAGCATTTCGACTACGTTCAATTTGACGGATAAACTAAAGAAATAGTAATCTTTAAAAAGATTCCTGCTTTCGCAGGAAGTAAATATGGCGCAAAAACCAAGTATTCCAAAAGGCACAAGAGATTTTAATGCAGAAGAAGTTTCAAAACGAAGCTACATTGTTGATACCATAAAAAACCATTTTCAGAATTTTGGATTTCAACCTATAGAAACACCAAGTTTTGAAAATTCTGAAACCCTTATGGGAAAATATGGAGATGAAGGAGACCGCTTGATTTTTAAGATTTTGAATTCGGGTGAATACTTAAGTAAAGTTTCAGAAGAAGATTATACGTCAAAGAATGAATCAAAATTGACACCAAGAATCTCCGAAAAAGCCCTTCGATACGACCTTACCGTACCTTTTGCACGCTACGTGGTACAACACCAAAACGATATAGAATTTCCGTTTAAGCGTTACCAAATTCAACCTGTATGGCGAGCAGATCGCCCACAAAAAGGGCGCTTTAGAGAATTTTACCAGTGTGATGCTGATGTTGTAGGTTCTAAATCCTTATGGCAAGAAGTAGAGTTTGTACAACTCTATGATGCTGTTTTTACATCCTTAAAACTTAAAGGCGCTACCATAAAAATCAATAACAGAAAAGTATTGTCCGGTATCGCAGAGGTTATTGGAGCACAAGACAAGTTAATTGACTTTACTGTAGCCTTGGATAAATTAGATAAAATAGGAGAGGAGAAAGTAAAGCAAGAAATGCGAGATAAAGACATTTCTGAAGATGGTATTACAAAACTTCAGCCTCTTTTCGACCTCAAAGGTAGTTTCGGTGAACAGATTGATGGCTTAAAATCCATTTTAAACACTTCGGAAATAGGGCAAAAAGGCATTGAGGAATTAGAGTTTATCAACAAAGGAATTTCATCACTAGGTCTTAAAACCGCTCATTTAGAACTCGATGTTACTTTAGCACGTGGATTAAACTACTATACAGGCGCCATTTTTGAAGTCTCAGCACCAAAGGGTGTCAAAATGGGCTCGATTGGTGGAGGAGGACGCTATGATGATCTTACAAGCATTTTTGGTAAGCCAGACACTAGTGGAGTAGGCATAAGTTTTGGTCTTGATCGGATTTACTTGGTTTTAGAAGAATTAGGGGTATTCCCAGAAGCCGTTACTGAAAACACAAAAGTTCTCTTTATAAACTTTGGTGATAAGGAAGCTTTAGATTGTTTAAAAGCGATAAAAGCCTTGCGAGAAAATGGCATCAATTCCGAATTGTATCCAGACGCTACCAAAATGAAAAAGCAAATGACGCATGCCGACCGCAGAAATATTCCTTATGTTGTTTTGGTCGGTGAAGAAGAAATAAAAGCAAATGTCTTCACACTCAAAAACATGAAATCTGGGGAGCAGTCGAAGCTTTCGCTTTCAGAACTGATTTCAAACTTTTCGTACTAAAAAGAGGTATTAATTTTAAGTTTAAAGCCGTCACTTCGAGTGCTACGCCGTAAGCGTGGTGTATCGAGAAGATTTTTTATTCTAAATTTTCTTGTATGCAATCTTTCAACAGTCAGTCAGGCAGAATTTTCAATACAAAAAAACAAAAAGCCCCGGATTTGGGTCGGGGCTTTTCAAGTAGGTTAAGGTTAAGTAGTGGGGAAATTAATTCACTATTATTTTCTTAGATACCGAACCGCTTACAGTATTTAATCTAATGATATAAGTTCCTGGACTTAAATCCCTAACGGTATATTCAGAGTAACCGCTCTCTGAAATATGCTCTATTGTTTGTACAGATTGACCTAATAAATTGATTAGTTCAATACTATTGACATCGATGTTATGCGGATTCATCAATACAATCTTTTTAATATTATTGGCGTAGCGCACATCTAATTTATCGCCTAAATCAATAGGATCTAAATCTTCTGCAACGTCAACGTCAGTATCTGGCTCTTCGTCATCTGGTTGCTCTTGTTCTCTCAATTGGAATGTTATTTCGAAACGCGTATCATAATAAGCTGCTTCCAAGAAAATGGTATAATCACCTTCTTTTAAATTATGGTAGAAGTCAACTTCCTTATCGTGTAAGAATACATCCAAATTATCAGGAATGTTTACCAGTTCATCAATGGTGAATGTATTTTCACCTTCAACAGAGGTATATAATGCTAATGGGTATGTTGCATCCTCAATTTGGTTAGATGCCTGTATGACATAGAAATTATCTTCAATCAACCAGAACATATCATCTGTTTGATAATCGTAAGTTGTTCCGTCATAACCCCAATCAACTCCAGTTGTTGTGTTCTCATCAAAGGTCAATAATAACTGACGGTGTAAATTTCCGACAGAATTAAATCCGATTTTTACTTTTTTACGCGTGTCTTCTTCATCAGTTGTTGCAATATCATCTTCATTTTGAGTCGTTCTCATAAAGACTCCACTAGAAACTGTTTCTTTTTTGAAAATACGTTGCCCATTGTTAAACTGAATAGTTCCTCCATCTTCGTTTCCAACGACAAAGAATCCTTGACCAACAGGGATATAATGCCCTGGGGTTTTTGTAGGTGTTCCCGCAGAGGATACATCAGGGTCACTTGTACCTTGATCTAAACGAGGTGCTGCAACAGCTCCTGAAAGGTTGTAGGTGGCATAACCACCTTGGTAATTGGCAAGGACATGGTCTCCACCTCCCCAGTGTTCCCAGAAATATAAAGTTCCATTGGTTGCAGGTGTATTTCCTGTAGCATCCGGATCGGCTGATCCATCGTCGTAGAATAATCCTGCACCATTATCAATAATAAACTGTCGTGCATCGATTGCCGAAGCATATGGGTTACCAACTAAGTAATCGTTATAAGGGCTTACAGAAAGTTCAATATCACTATTATTTGGCTTTCCTAAGTAGGTGTAGTTTTGGTAGGCTGTAACGTCTCCAGAACCTTTCATGGTAAATCCTTCACCAGCTAGCATATTGCCTGTACTACGTACGTGTTCCCACTGGGAATAATCACCATCAGTATTATCTGCAAATTTCCAGATCCAATAGTCAGCAATTTGTACTGCTGTACCTCCTGTACCAGGGTTACCGTCATAGGTATTGATAATAAAGTCTACATCAAAGGTTCTATCCTTAAGAATATCTGCTACTGCATAAGAATACTCATTGACTTCAGCATCTGTTATACCGATAGGGGCAGACCAATAGTTATAATGGTATCTGTTAGATGTACCTTGTTGGTCACGTTCTAATTCACCACTTAAGCCAACCACAAGGTCGCTATCTGTAGATTGAATTAATTGTGATTCTCCTTCGAGATCTATTTTTCCGTTAAGCTCTAAATAATGGGTTACAACATAACCAAAACCAGTTTCTGATGCAACGTCACCATCAACAGTCACTTCACCAGAGTCCAATACATGGGCAAGGACTGTACGGCTATAGTTACCATCACCATCATCTAACAACCCAGAATTATCCATCGTAAGGTCGTGCGTGGTTTCAACAATGTTCCAATCCACAGTTTTTGTGTTATCAGCTAAGGCCACATCACCAGGCATAGTTTGTACATCTCCATTAACCCAAGTGGTATCTGTATCCCAATCACCAGCTTGTGTAGAAACATACGGAAGCGGTGCTGTTTGGTAATCAACTGTTCTTAATTGTTTTAAAGAACCGGTACGTTGGTTGCCAGATTCATCTTTGGTATTGGTATATGTATATGTGGACATTGGATAATACCCTTCAAGATCAGCATACGATAAAGTTATCGCTGCATTTTTGGAAGGCACCACCGATTTTGAATTAAAATATTGCCCAATGGTTGAAGCATTATCTTCAAGTTCCTGATTCATAATATAATGTAGCTCATCTGTACTTAGGGCTTTGTTCCATACACGTACTTCATCAATATTTCCGTGGAAGAAAGCTTCAGGAATTATTTTCGCAGCTGCACCAATAAAAAAGGACGAATTGGTGTCCAAAGGAGCTGCTAAAGGTGCTGATTTCTCTTCAATGCCGTCGATATACATAGTGGCTGTTCCACTAGAATATATAATGGCTACTTGGTGCCATTCATCTACTGGTATAACAACATCTGACGTAATACTTTGTAATGAACCATTCATCCAAGACATTTCAACATAGCCAGAACTGTTTATTTTTAAATCATAACCTTCGGTATAACCAACATTTCTTTTAGAAAGAATTGAAGTGTTTGCAGAACTTGCATCTCTTTTAATCCATGCAGAAATGGTGAAGTCCCCAGAGGCTAGGTCGAAATTATCTTCCATATCTATATAATTCTGACCAGCAGGATCGAAATACACAGATCTTGAATAGGTTTCTTCTGGTGCCCATCCAAAGGTGATATATTCAATACCGTCAAAATCATACTTCACATAGAGAGAATCATTTACTTCTGTCATTTCTCTATAATCTGCTGTTGGGTCGAATTGTCCATTCTGTGAGATAAACATTAAATAACGTCCATCAGGTGGAGTTGCTGTTCTAACTACACTTTTAGGAATCGAAACTTCTACCGTGCCTACATCAGCAGGTACCCCCAATACAGTTGGGCCAGTTTCTTTTACTTTCCAGACGCGAGACATAGATTCAAAGGATACAGGGGTTGATAGTCCAGTTACATTTGCACTCATATCTACTGTAATAGAAACAGGTGCGGCATCTAAACTGGCATTGTTATTACCCCAAACCAAAAATTCACGGTCTAGAAGGGTTGTGGTGTTTGCCACATTAATATTGTTTGTGTCATAAGTATCCTCAAGTGCAATAGTTAAGAAACCGCTTGTAGGTCCTGTGGCATCAGCTTCGTCATTTTGACTACGAGATTGTCTTTGATCTAATAGCGATGCATCATCTCTTCCTATACCTGCAACGTCATAGTTATAGAAATTACTAAAAGCATCACTTTCTGAAGTATCCCAAATTACTGTGCCTTGTGAATCGATATAATCTGTATCGTTTAATCTGTGATCTAATAAAGCTGAAGCAGGGGCTTGAAGCGTTGCTCCATACTTTATGGCCAAATACGATTCAATTTTTTGTTGGTTGATGGCTGAATTTGGTGAGGAATAAGAAATAACCTCTGCAATTAATCCATTCATCTGTGATGTGGTACGTCCGGCAATACCAGAGCGCCCCATACCGATTAAATACTGTAGGTTATTAAATTCGTTAAAGTTTAAATCTGATCCGTTACCAGCAACTCCAGTAATATTATCAATTTTTTTACCGTTTTTATAAATTTCGGTTTGTGTTCTAGAAGCATTAGATTTTACATTAACAATCAATGGGTGATTGCTAAAGGTATCAGTAGTCGTAGAATAAGCCCTTCCGTATGATTCATCATTTGGGGGCGCACCCGATGAATTTGGGAATGAACTAATATTATGTGCTAGAATTTCATTAGGATATCTAGAAGTAGAACTACCCATACCTAATCCAGTCGGATCTTCGTGATAAGCGTCGTCAGAAAATCGACCTCCAATAGCAAATTGTCTTCCTGGTGTAAAGCCACCAGTATTATTTTCTACATTATCATCACTTCTAAAAACCACAAAATAGTCTTGAGAAAAATAACCGCCTTTACCATTCATATAGGCTTGATCCGTATGGTCAAAATCCAATGCAGGATTATAATTCATATTTCGAGTCGCATTATCTCTATAGATAGGTGCTAAATCAGTAACTGTAAAAGCATCTTCTTTATCTAATGTGGTGTCATAAGCCTGGTCTTCCCATAGCAAAAGGTTATCACCATCCGTAGCTGATATACCTGTATTTCCTTTTAACCATAACCTTAGGTCAGTGGTAACATTTGCTGGAGCTATGGTAGAAGCATTTAATGCAGTTGAAGGGTCTGCTTCAATCAATACGTTATCGAAGGCAACACCTTCAAGACCAGTACTGGCATCACTACTAAACTGAACTCTGAATCTAACGTTAGATTGATTGGCAAATGTTGCATCAGATAAAGTCATCGAAGAGCGTCCAAACTGACTATGTGGTGAAAATGATGGAGTGGCTGAATGTCCATCGTCATTCCAACCATCAGTGCCCAAAGCTGTCACGGCATCTTCATACCAGTTGGTTCCACTTCCACTGGCACCTAAGGTGACAAATGCTCCTCCTGCCACAGAATATAAAATGCGCATACCGTCAACACCGTTTTGAGTGTTGTATTTGACATCGATACTGAATTTAATATTTTCAAGACCTGTAAAATCATAGACTGGGCTTTCTACAACAATATTTGTATTAGCAGGGTAAGTGTTATACGCTGAGTTCCTCCAAAAATAACCTTCTCCCATTTCATCTGTAGTGGTAAAGGCATTAGTTCTTACCCAAGAGTCGTTTGTTGAAGTCACGGCTGTCCAGCCTTCAGCAGAGTCATCAAAGGTGTGAAAATACGCTGTGTAAACAGGGGGAGGTAATGTACCTGTACCCTGTACATTGAATGTATAAACATCTTTAGGAGATGCAGCATCGTTGTTTATGGTTATAATGCCGCTTATACTTCCGGCACTTGTTGGTGTAAAGGTCACTGTAAATGTTGTGGTAGCACCAACGGCAACTGTTGCAGATGGAGAAACCGTAATAGCAAAATCTGGGTTACTCGATGTTACTGATGAGATATTTAATGTACCAGTTCCATTATTTTCAATAGTATAGGTATATGAAATTGGATTCAACGTATCCGTGCTCCCAAAAGATGTACTATTTAATGTAGTAGGACTATTTCCGCCACCATCATCAATAGCATCGTTTGTGTCGTCCACAACATCGATGTCTGGTGTTGGCGCTAAGCCAGTTCCTTGTATTTGATATGTATAGGTTTGCTCTGTAAGGTCAGAACTATTATTAATAATAGTGACAAGAGCAGTTCTAACTCCAGCCGCACTCGGATTAAAATCAATGGTAAATGTTTCAGAATTACTTCTTGGTATTGTTGTAATTGTACTATTTATGGTAAAATCTGCGGCATTGGCACCAGAAAGTGAAATACTCGTGATCGTCAAGACATTATTACTCGGGTTACCACCTGAGTGAGTGTTCTCAATTTCAAAGGTATTAGTCAATGGTCCAAATCCTACAGTAACACTTCCAAAATCGGTATTATCGGCAACTTGCGGTGTTAAATCACCATTTGCAATTGAAATTGCATTCCCTAGAACGTCAATATTTTGATTTTGGGAATTTGTAGTTAGTGTAAATGCACAAAAAAACAGGCATGCTACAATAGTGTATAAATGTCTCATAAGCGGTTAATTAATAGTTTGGGACTAATTAATTTATACCACAAACATAAGTACAAACTCTATGAAATGCAAAAATAATCGATGAAATGCAATATTATATTTTAATCTATTAACTATGAGGTGTTTAGTAAAATAGAAAAACCAGTGAAATTTTTAGTTTCACTGGCTTATCATATAAATTTTGTGTATTAAAACTTAATTAATCGCTTTTTAATCGATAGCCCAGACTGACTATTTGTAATCTGAATCAAATAAGGTGCCTGTTCTAATTTTGAAAGCCCAGTAATTGAAATCTTTCCATTAGTTACAGGTTTTGTATTTGAATATACTGATCTTCCATTCAGGTCATAAATTTTTATAGTAAAGGCATCTCCACTATATCTATTAGGAACAGTTATTCTAATGTGATCATTAAATGGATTAGGTGAAACCTTTAGTAATTTAAAGATTTCCTCATCTGTACTTAATGTTACATTATCACTACCATCGCAATCTTCGTCGATGCCATTATCTGGGATATCAAATGCTCCTGGGTTTCTAGTATTATCCGTATCATCACAGTCATCTGTACCATTACCAGAGAGTTCGGATAACAGGAACCCATTGGTAGGTCGTTCACAAGCTGTTTGTGAAGAAGCGCCATAGCCATCACCATCAGCATCGATGTACCAGGTCTGTCCAGGGAACTCATCCGCATCGTTGTCATCACAATCGGTATTATTTGTACTATACCCAGCAGGTGCTGTTGTAGAGCAGAAATCCGCAGACGTGGTGGAACCAAAGCCATCACCATCATTGTCTTCATAATAGGTTATTGGTGCGTTGATCGCAGGATTGGAATCGTCACAATCGGAAGTTCCGGATAGTTCAGAAGCCAGGAAGCCATCTGTTGGTCTAAGACAAGCCGTGGTAGCAGAGGTACCATAGCCATCACCATCAGCATCTATGTACCAGGTCTGTCCAGGGAACTCATCAGCATCCGTATCATCACAATCGGTATTATTTGTACTATACCCAGCAGGGGCTGTTGTAAAGCAGAAATCCGCAGACGTGGTGGAACCAAAGCCATCACCATCGTTATCTTCGTAATAGGTTATCGGTGCGTTGATTGCAGGATTGGAATCGTCACAATCAGACGTACCTGAAAGTTCAGAAGCCAGGAAGCCATCTGTTGGTCTAAGACAAGCCGTGGTAGCAGAGGTACCATAGCCATCACCATCAGCATCGATGTACCAGGTCTGACCCGGGAATTCATCCGCATCCGTATCATCACAATCGGTATTGTTTGTGCTATATCCAGCAGGTGCTGTTGTCGAACAGAAGTCTGCGGATGTAGTAGAACCAAAGCCATCACCATCATTGTCCTCATAATAGGTTATCGGTGCGTTAATCGCAGGATTGGAATCGTCACAATCAGAAGTACCTGAGAGTTCAGAAGCCAAGAAGCCATCTGTTGGTCTAAGACATGCCGTTGTAGCCGAAGTACCATAGCCATCACCATCAGCATCGATGTACCAGGTCTGACCCGGGAACTCATCCGCATCGTTGTCATCACAATCGGTATTATCTGTACTATATCCAGCAGGAGCTGTTGTCGAACAGAAGTCCGCAGACGTGGTGGAACCAAAGCCATCACCATCATTGTCTTCATAATAGGTTATCGGTGCGTTGATTGCAGGATTGGAATCGTCACAATCTGAAGTGCCCGTTAGTTCAGAAGCCAGAAATCCGTCCGTTGGTCTAAGACATGCTGTGGTAGCAGAGGTGCCATAGCCATCCCCATCAGCATCGATGTACCAGATTTGACCAGGGAACTCATCCGCATCGTTATCGTCACAATCGGTATTGTTTGTACTATACCCAGCAGGTGCTGTTGTCGAACAGAAGTCCGCAGACGTGGTAGAACCAAATCCATCACCATCATTGTCTTCATAATAGGTTATCGGTGCGTTGATCGCAGGATTGGAATCATCACAATCGGAAGTTCCGGATAGTTCAGAAGCCAGAAATCCGTCCGTTGGTCTAAGACATGCTGTGGTAGCAGAGGTGCCATAGCCATCCCCATCAGCATCGATGTACCAGGTCTGACCAGGGAACTCATCCGCATCGTTGTCATCACAATCGGTATTGTTTGTACTATATCCAGCAGGGGCTGTTGTAGAGCAGAAGTCCGCAGACGTGGT